>CAXTNB010000112.1:0-8083 GCA_964245385.1 uncultured Acetobacteraceae bacterium
AGGTGATCACGATGCAGGTGTCCTGTCCGTTGTCTCCCGCGATGCTAGCGCCGACAGATTAAGCTTCGGTTTCCGTCTCCCCAAGATGCCGCGGGACGAGCGGTGGAGTCCTCCTCGTTGTCGAACAGCATCCTCGTGGTCGGAGCCGGCTTCGCCGGCGCGGTCTATGCCCGCACGCTCGCCGAGGCCGGCCTGTGCGTCCACGTCATCGACCGCAGGCCGCACATCGCCGGCAATGCCTACGACGAGGTGAGCGCGGAAGGGGTGCGGCTGCATCGCTACGGGCCGCATCTGTTCCATACCAGCAACGAGGCGGTGGTGGACTGGCTGGCCCGGTTCGCGATCCTCGACGGCTACCAGCACAAGGTGGAGGCCCTGCTCGAGGACGGACGCTGCGTGCCGCTGCCGGTCAACCGCAGCACGATCAACAGCGTCTTCGGCCTGGCGCTGCCCGACGAGGCGGCGGTGCGCGCGTTCCTCGCCACCCAGGCCGAGCCGCGGGACGAGATACGCAGCGCCGCCGACCACCTCATCGCCCATGTCGGCCCGGTGCTGACCGACCTGTTCTTCCGTCCCTACACGAGGAAGATGTGGCAGATGGAGCTGGAGGCGCTCGACGCCGCGGTGGTCAAGCGGATCCCGCTGCGCCACGACGAGGAGGATCGCTACTTCCCCGACGACCGCTATCAGCTGATGCCGCGCGACGGCTACACCGCGGCGTTCCGGCGGATCCTCGACCACCCGAAGATCTCGGTGGCGCTCGACACCGCCTTCGCCCACGCGATGCTCGACCGTTACGCGCACTGCTTCAACAGCATGCCGATCGACGAATTCTTCGGCTACGACGACGGCGCGCTGCCGTACCGCTCGATCCGCTTCCACCATCGGGCCGAGCCCGACGGCTACGCCCGCGGCCGGACACCGGTGGTCAACTTCACCGACGCGGGGCCCTTCACCCGAGAGACCGACTGGAGCCGCCTGCCGGGCCACCGCGTGCGCGAGACCGGCCGCAAGACCATCACCGTCGAGGAACCCTGCGACTACCGCGACAACGCGCTGGAGCGCTACTACCCGGTCAAGACCAGCGACGGCCGTCACGACGCCGCCTACCGACGCTACAAGCAGCGCGGCGACCGGCTCGACCGGGTCAGCTTCATCGGCCGCTGCGGCACCTACCAGTACCTGGACATGCACCAGGTGATCAACCAGTCGCTCCGGGGCGCGCAGGCCTGGCTGGCCCGCCACCGGCCGTGAACGGCTACTGCGCCGCGGTCCGCTCCGCGACGCGCGCGAGGTCTGCCGCGGCCGGCGCCGGCGCGGGCACGCCGAGATAGTCGCGCCACGCCGCCTCGGAGGTGAAGCCCGGGTGGGCCGCGTGCCAGCTGCCGATCGCGCCCGGCATCTCGCGGCGCATCCGCAGCAGCAGCCGCAGCGCGCGACGCGACAGGTCGCGGAACTGGCTGCGGGAGCGACGATAGAGCGGCTGGTCGACTTCCCACTGCTCGTCGACCGCCACCGTGTCGGCGCCGCGCACCCGGAACCAGAGATGGTCGCGCGGCTGGATCCGGATGGCGCCGCCCCGTCCGTCGGGACGGGTCCATTCCGAGGCCAGGGCGCGGATCAGGCCGAGCAGGAAGGAGAGCCGGTTGCGCGGTCCGAGAGGCGGCGGCGGCTGCGCCATGACCCGCTCGCGGCGCGCCGTGGCGCTCGGGTAGGCGCTGCGTATCGGGTCGAGCGAGGCATGCACCGCGCCTGGGTCGCGGCGGTAGATCTCGGGTCCGTCGAGGAAGTCCTCGGTCGCACGGATCAGCAGCGCCGCCCGCTGGTAGCGGAAGGTCAGCAGCTCGGCCACGATCCACTTCATCGCGGTCGCGGTGAGCAGCCGCGCGGGCGCGGGGAAGTGCCGGCTGGCCAGCACCAGCATGTTGCGGAACTCGTAGTAGATGTGCCAGCCGCCCAGCTTGGCGTAGAACGGCTCGTGCCAGATGCCGATGCCCGGCATCGACACCATGGGCACGCCGGCATCGTGCAGCCGGCGGCCGAACTCGATGTCGTCGCCGCGTATGAAGCAGGGCATCGGCCAGCCCTGGCTGTCGAGCAGGCTCAGCGGCAGTCCCATGAACCACCAGCCGTTGTAGTGCATCGCGGTGGGCTCGAGGAACCGGGTCAGCGCGCCCGGCCCGGCGAGGTCGGCTCCCTGGTGCAGCGGCTGCATCGCCAGGCGGTGGTCGATCAGCCGGGCGCCGGCCTCGTACAGCCGGTTCGGCTGGAACAGGTCGAGCATGTGCCCGGCGACGACGAAGGCCTCGTGCGCCAGGCCGTAGAGCCGCACCGTGCGCAGGATCGACTCCGGCTCGATCACCACGTCGTCGTCCATCAGGATGGCGTGGGTGCCCCCCGCCTCGCGCGCCTGCAGCAGGCCGCGGGCGAAGCCGCCGGCGCCGCCGACATTGCCCTGCTCGACGACGTGCAGCCGCTCGCGCAGCCGCGCCGGCATCCTGGCGGTGCCGAGACGGGCCGGCAGCCCCGGCAGGCCGTTATTGACGATGACCAGGCCCGCGATCGACTCCAGCGCCTCGGCGTCCGCGGCGAGGCGGGCGATCAGCTCGGCCAGCGGGCGGTCGCGGTTGTAGGTGCAGATCACCGGCATCACGCGCACCGGCAGAGGGGCGGCATCGGTGACCCAGGCGCCGCCGACGAGGATCACCCGCTCCTGCTTGGCGGTGACGCTGAGGCACAGTCGCCCGGCGGCGCGCGGATGCGGCGGCGGCGGCACGACCAGCGTGAGCGCCTCGTCGTCGTCGGTATGCGCCTCCGCCAGCAGCGCGGTGCCGGTCAGGGCGTGGCGCCAGAGCTGCACGTGTGCCGCGCCGCCGACGCGCAGCTCGACGCGCAGCTCGGCGAGCCGGGTGTGCCGGCGCCAGACGATCTCGTCGAAGCTGTTGAAGTAGGTGTCGAGGTCGAGCGTGGCGCGCGGCTCCAGCCGCAGCGAGGCGCCCGGGCGGTCGATCCGCCAGTACAGCCTCGCGGTCTCGGTGGCGGCGCGCAGGATCAGGCGCTGCAGCACCACGCGGCTCATTCGGCGGCTTCCAGCGCCGGGCGCAGCGGCGCGGCCGCGACCGGCTGCTGCGGCTCGATGCGACCCAGCACGCCGCTCCAGGTGAGGCGCAGCCAGCGCGCGTAGCCGGCCGGATCGCGCGCCCTCGGCAGGTACCAGCAGGCGTAGCGGAGATGGTCGGCGGCCAGCCAGCCCCACATCCGGTAGCGCGCGAAGATCCAGCCGCGGTTGCGGAACTGGTAGAAGCGCTTGGTCTCGTCGTCCGGCACCACGGCGTAGAACCAGCCGCCGAGGATCGGGTGGATCTCGCGGTCCGAGCAGGGATGCAGGAACGCGACGCGTCGGTCGGTGACCAGGCGCAGCCCGGCGCGGCGCATGCGCAGCAGGAACTCGACCTCGTCGCCGCGGATGAACAGGCGCGCGTCCGGCAGGCCGACGCGGGAGAACACCTCGGCGGCGATCAGGGCGCCGTTGAACAGGTGGGCGAAGTCCGCGATCAGCAGCGCCGGGCCGAGCGAGGCGGCGGTGAAGCGGGTGCGGCCCCGCCTGCGGATCGGGAAGGCCAGCCGCTCGGGTCGGTCGATGTCGCGGATCAGCGGAGACGCCAGGTCGGCGCGCTCGGCCTCGGCGGTCGCCAGCAGTGCGGACAGGCAGCCGCGATCCGCGGGCATCCCGTCATCGTCCATCATCCAGACGTAGCCGGCGCCGGCGGCCAGCGCCTCGGTGATGCCGGCACCGAAGGCGGCGGCGGGTCCCTGGTTGCGGCACAGGCGCAGCAGACGCACGCCGGGATAGGGCGCCAGCACCGGCTGCACCGGCTCGTCGCTGGCGTTGTCGATGACGATCACCAGCTCCGGGCGACGCTGCTGCGACCACACCGCCTGCAGGCAGCGAGCCAGCAGGGCGTGGCGATTGCGTGTCACGATCAGGGTGACGACGGAGACCATGGACGGGTTGATCCGCTGCGCGAAAGTAAAACGGTCGATTTCGTTAATAAAACGTGATACAGGACCGCGCTTTCGCCTCGGCGTGTAGCATTGCAAAACATATTGTCGTCGAAGGTTTCGCGGTGCCGACCGGTCCGCCGGGATCGCCGGGCAATGTGATGCGGAGCGATGGCCATGATCATCAGGAGCGACGAGACCGCCTCGGTCGACACGGCGAGCGGCGCGATGCGGCTGCACCTGTTCCGTCCGGCGGCGGAGCGACGTCATCCGGGGCTGGTGCTGTTCTCGGAGATCTACCAGGTCACCGCGCCGATCCGGCGCCTCGCCGCCATGATGGCGGGGCTCGGGCACCTGGTCGCGGTGCCGGAGGTCTATCACGAGTACGAGCCGGCCGGCACGGTGCTGCGCTACGACGCGTCGGGCACCGAGCGGGGCAACGCGCTGAAGACCACCAAGCCGGTGGCCGCGTTCGACGACGACGCCCGCGCCACCCTCGACTTCCTGCAGCGCCACCCGGCCTGCAACGGCCGGCTCGCGAGCATGGGCGTCTGCCTGGGCGGCCACCTCGCCTACCGCGCGGCGCTGGACCCGCGCGTCGCCGCCGCGGCCTGCTTCTACGCCACCGACATCCACGCCGGCGCGCTCGGCGCCGGCATGCGCGACGACAGCCTGGCCCGGATGGACGAGCTGAAGGCCGAGGTGCTGTTCGTCTGGGGCCGGCAGGATCCGCACGTGC
The DNA here is from genome assembly GCA_964245385.1 of uncultured Acetobacteraceae bacterium. GTDB lineage: Bacteria > Pseudomonadota > Alphaproteobacteria > Acetobacterales > Acetobacteraceae > Lichenicoccus. Next base: position 4,742 of record CAXTNB010000112.1, read on the forward strand.
CGTTCGCCGGCAGGCAGCGCATCCGCGAGCGGCTGGAGGCGGTGGGCGCCAGCTACGCGTGGCACGAGGTGAACGCAGCCCACGCCTTCCTGCGCGACGAGGGGCCGCGCTACGATCCGGCGCTGTTCCTGCAGGCGATCGGCTGGGTGCAGGCCTGGTTCGGCCGCCTGCTGACGATTTCCTGAATCCGGACGTAACCGCGCCTGTGCAGGCGCCGTATAAGCACCAACATGCAACGCGGCGCCCGATCGGGGCCGGCTCACCTGGCGGGGCGATCGGCCAGCGGAGGTTCTCTCGATGACGACACGCCGTGTTCTGCTGGGCAGTGCCGCCGGCCTCGCGGCCTGCGCGGGGTTCGGCCTGCTGCGGCCCGCCACCGCCGTCACCACTCCGGAAGCCCGCGGCAGCGGCGGACTGAGCGAGGCGGAATGGCGGCGCAAGCTGACGCCGGCGCAGTTCGCCGTGCTGCGGCAGGCCGGCACCGAGATGCCGTTCTCCAGCCCGCTGGACATGCAGTTCGCCTCCGGCCGCTACGACTGCGCCGGCTGCGCGCACCCGCTGTTCTCCTCCAGCACCAAGTTCGACAGCCATACCGGCTGGCCCTCGTTCTACCAGCCGCTGCGTCACGCGGTGGCGCGCACCGACGACGGCAGCCTCGGCATGCAGCGCACCGAGGTGCGCTGCGCCCAGTGCCAGGGGCATCTCGGCCACGTGTTCGACGACGGGCCGCGACCGACCGGGCTGCGCTACTGCATGAACGGCGTGGCGCTGAACTTCGTCCAGGGACCGGCGGCGTGAGCCGCGGTCTCCGCTATGCCCTGCTGGCGGCGCTGCTGCCGGTCGGGCTGGTGCTGAGCGGCCAGCACCTGCGCGCCGACGAGGCGCCGCGACTGCTGCCCGCGCCGCTGCTGGACGCGCCGCGTCCGGCCGACGCGCGGCTGCAGACCATCGTCGTCTCGGGCGGCTGCTTCTGGGGCGTCCAGGGCGTGTTCGAGCACGTGAGCGGCGTCGAGAGCGCCGTCTCCGGCTACGCCGGCGGCGCCGCCGCCACGGCGCAATACGAGACCGTCAGCACCGGCAGCACCGGCCATGCGGAATCCGTCAAGGTGACCTTCGATCCGTCGCGGATCTCGCTGGGGCAGCTGCTGCGCATCTTCTTCTCGGTGGCGCTGGATCCGACCCGCACCGACGGGCAGGGACCGGACGAGGGGTCGCAGTATCGCTCGGAGATCTGGACCGCCGACGCCGGACAGGCGCGGGTGGCGCAGGCCTACATCGCCCAGCTCGACCGGGCGCACCTGTTCGCGGCGCCGATCGCGACCCGGGTGGATCCGCTGCCCGCCTTCTACCCGGCCGAGCGCTATCACCAGGACTACCTGGCGCTGAACCCGGACGCGCCGTACATCGCCGTCAACGACATGCCCAAGGTCGAGGCGCTGCGGCGGCTGTATCCGGCGGACTGGCGGCCGGAGCCGAAGACCGTGCTGGGACAGCGTCCGCCAGCCTGAGCCCGCGGGCAGGCGCCACGCCGCCCGAGCAGGGGCGCGCGTTGACGCCCTGACGGTTCGGGTTCCTATTGCGGGTGATGTTCGGCTCGTCCGCTCCGCACGCGATCGTCCGGCTCGACGAGCTGCTCGAGCGAGGACTGCGCGGGCCGATCCTGGCCCGGCGTCGCGTCCCGAGCGAGGCGACGCCGCCCTACTCCTTCCTGCGCTTCGGCACCCGCAGCATGGAGATGTTCGGCGTCGCCGATGACTGGGCGGCCGGCGGTCAGGAGCCGTGGGACTCGCACGTCTTCACCCTGCGCTCGGTGCGGGTGCACTCCTCGTGCGGCATCGTGGTCACCGAGGATGGCGAGGCGATCGCCGAGACCCTGCAGCGCAGCAGGCCGGAGCTGGACGGCTACTTCCGCGACGATCGCGGCCGCATCGCGCTGCCCGCCTCGACCGGCCGGCTCGCCGGCACCTGGCTGAGCCTGCTGCTCGGCGACACGCAGGACCATTTCCGCCTCCTGCTGCTCAACCTGGCGAGGCTCGCGCTGCTCGATGCGTCGCGGCTGGCGGCGCTGGACGGCGTGCTGCTGCCGGCGGAGCTGGACCGGGTGCATCGCGAGGCGGTGGAGGCGGCGCTGGCGCTGGCCTACGGGCGCGACGGGCCGCCGGAAGGACTGCGCGTGTGCCTGGTGAGCCGCGGCGACGGCCTGGACGTCGAGCGTCTGCTGCTGCCATGGCAGATCGGCCTGGAGGAGCGGATCAACCCGGTCGGCACGCGCTTCCTGCGCGGGCTGGCGCCGCACGGCCGCCATGCGCCCGGACTGGGACGCCGGATCTACATCGACCGCCGGGGCACGCGGGTGCGTCCGCTGCTGAACGAGGACGAGGCGGTCTCGGCGATGGGCCGCCTCGGCATCGAGCCGGTGCGCCTGGAGACGCTGGCCTTCGCCGAGCAGATGCGCCTGATGGCGGAGAGCGACCTGATCGTCGGCGCGCACGGTGCCGGGCTGAGCAACATCGTGTTCGCGCGCACCGGCACCCGCATCGTCGAGATCAGGCCGCACCGGCTCGAGAGCTGGCGCTACCGGTCGCTCGCCGCCGCGTCGCGGCTCAGCTACGACTGCATCCTCAGCCGCGTCGTGACGCCGCTCTCGGAGCAGGCCGACCACGCCTCGGTGGTCTCCGTCGATCACCTGCTGAGCGCGCTCGACGACCACCTGGAGGACGTCCGTCCGCCGCCCTGGGCGCGCGCCTGACCGCCGACCGGCCGGCTTGGCACGATGCACCACATCGCGGCCGGCATCGCCACACGATGCGCCTCCAGGCCAACGACGGGATCATCCACGGCCGGTTTCAGGAAATCTATCGTTCTGGAACAATAGCTTAGTCCGGAACACGCGCTGGCACGAGCCCTGCAACCGGTGGCATAGGCCGATCAAGGCCGCACCGGACAGGATAACCGCCATGACCACCATGAGCATGAACACCACCCGCTCCGCGATCTTCGCCGACCGGCCGGCGACGCGGCCGGCCGTGCGCACCCCGGCGGCACGCGCTCAGGCGATCAGCCCGGTCGTCGCCTGGTGCATCGGGCACGTCCCGGGCATCGTCGGGCGCTTCGGCCTGGCGCTGTTGCCGTTCTCGCTGCTGGCCTGGATGTTCTCGGTCTAGCGGCCCGGCCGGGAGGTGGCCGCGAACGCGGCGAGGAGGTGCTAGCCTGCGCCGCGGCGACGTGGCCATCGCGCCCGAAGGTCCGTCGCGTGCGCGCAGAGCGCCAGGAACAGCGCGCCGCAGACCACGAACCAGGGCGAACCGCCGAGTGCGAGGCGCATCGCCAGCAGCAGGAAGA
>CAXTNB010000113.1:0-1415 GCA_964245385.1 uncultured Acetobacteraceae bacterium
CAGCAGGAGCAGGAGCAGGCCGGGGCGGGAACGCGGGCGGGGGCGGCGGTTTGAAACCATGGCGATCCTGCGTATCATCCCGCTCGAGCTCCGGCCAGCCGTGCCGCAGCCTACCACATCGAGGCGACTGCATGCCGTTCGGCGCATCCACCCCTACCCCCCGGCTCGGCCTCGTCGAGACGCTGCTGGCGAGCAGCCGCGTCGTCGCCTGCGACGGCGGCGACGGCCCGCTCGGCCACCCCCGCGTCTGGCTGCGCATCGAGGGCACGCAGACCTTCTGCCCGTATTGCTCGCGCCTCTACGTGCTCGACCCGCAGGCGCAGGAGGCCGGCGATTCAGGACATTGACACCGCCGCGCCGGAGACGACGGACGCCGGTCCCGCCGGCTCCGACGGCCTGCGCGACGCCCACCTGGTGCTGATCGACGGCTCGGGCTTCATCTTCCGCGCCTTCCACGCGCTGCCGCCGATGAACCGGCCGGACGGCACGCCGGTGAACGCCGTGTTCGGCTTCACCAACATGATCGCCCGCTTCCTGCGCGACCATGTCGGCACACACCTCGCGGTGATCTTCGACGCCGGCCGCCTCACCTTCCGCAACGAGATCTACGGCGACTACAAGGCGCACCGGCCGGAGCCGCCACCCGAGCTGGTGCCGCAGTTCGCCCTGGTGCGCGAGGCCACCGCCGCCTTCGGCATCCCGGCGATCGAGCTCGCCGGCTGGGAGGCCGACGACCTGATCGCCGCCTACGCGCGCGCGGTCGAGGAGGCGGGCGGACGCTGCACCATCGTCTCGTCGGACAAGGACCTGATGCAGCTGATCCGGCCCGGCATCGACATGCTCGACCCGATCAAGCAGAAGACGATCGGCGAGGCGGAGGTGCGCGAGCGCTTCGGCGTCGGCCCCGACAAGGTGGTCGAGGTGCAGGCGCTGATGGGCGATCCGGTCGACAACGTGCCCGGCGTGCCCGGCATCGGCCCCAAGACCGCCGGCGCCCTGGTCGCCGAGTTCGGCGACCTCGAGGCCATCCTCGCCGCCGCCCCGGCGATGAAGCCGTCGCGACGGCGCGAGATGCTGCTCGAGCACGCGGGCAACGCGCGCCTCTCCCGCCGGCTGGTCATCCTGCGCGACGACGCGCCGCTGCCGCTGCCGATCGGAGAGCTCGGCTTCGCCCAGCCCGACCCGCAGCACCTCGCCGCCTGGCTGGACGGCATGGGCTTCCGCTCCATCACCCAGCGGCTCGGGCTGGAGGGGCAGGCGCGGCAGCAGCCGCCGCCCGCAGAGGCGCCCACCACGCAGGTCGCCTTCGCCGGCTACGAGACCGTCACCAGCGCCGAGGCGCTGCGCGGCTGGATGGAAGCGGCCCGGGCGGGCGGCCTGTGCGCCATCGACACCGAAACCGACGGGCTGGACAC
>CAXTNB010000113.1:1425-7579 GCA_964245385.1 uncultured Acetobacteraceae bacterium
CCCCCGGCCGCGCCTGCTACGTGCCGCTGCGACACGAGGGAGACCTCGAGCATCCGGTCGGCGCGCAGCTCGACGCGGCGACCGCGCTCGAGCTGCTCGATCCGCTGCTGCGCGATCCCGGCACGCTGAAGATCTTCCAGAACGCCAAGTTCGACCTGCTGGTGCTGGAGCACGCCGGTGCCGCGCGGGCGGTCGCGATCGACGACACCATGCTGATCTCCTACGCCCAGGAGGCCGGCGCGCACGGCCACGGCATGGACGAGCTGTCGTCGCGCCATCTCGGCCACACCCCGGTGAGCTACGACCAGGTCACCGGCACCGGCCGCAACCGCATCCCGTTCGCCCGCGTCGACCTCGCCAGCGCCACCCGCTACGCCGCCGAGGACGCCGACGTGACGCTGCGGCTGTGGCAGGCGCTGCGCCCGCAGCTCGCCCGCAACCGCTCGCTCGCGCTGTACGAGCAGCTCGAGCGCCCGCTGATCGGCATCCTCGCCGACATGGAGCGGGCCGGCATCAGCGTCGACGCCACCGAGCTGCGACGCATGTCGGTCGACTTCGCCGCGCGCATGGCGGTGATGGAGACCGAGATCCACGCCCTGGCCGGCCGCCCGTTCAACCTCGGCAGCGCCAAGCAGCTGGGCGAGATCCTGTTCGACGAGATGAGCCTGCCCGGCGGCAAGCGGATGAAGACCGGCGCCTGGGGCACGGACTCCTCGGTGCTGCAGGGCCTCGCCGAGCAGGGGCACGAGCTGCCGGCGCGCATCCTCGAGTGGCGCCAGCTGGCCAAGCTGAAATCCACCTACGCCGACGCCCTGGTGGACGAGGTCAACCCCGATACCGGGCGCGTGCACACCTCGTTCCAGATGGCGGTGACCTCGACCGGCCGGCTGTCGTCGAACGAGCCCAACCTGCAGAACATCCCGATCCGCACCGAGGAGGGCGGCCGCATCCGGCGCGCCTTCATCGCCGCCCCCGGCCACGTGCTGGTCTCGGCAGACTACTCGCAGATCGAGCTGCGCCTGATGGCCCACGTCGCCGGCATCCCGGCGCTGAAGGAGGCGTTCGCCAACGGCCAGGACATCCACGCCCGCACCGCGAGCGAGGTGTTCGGCGTGCCGATGGCGGGCATGGACGCCGCCACCCGACGACGCGCCAAGGCGATCAATTTCGGCATCATCTACGGCATCAGCGCCTTCGGGCTCGGCCGCCAGCTCGGCATCCCGCCGGGCGAGGCGCGCAGCTACATCGACGCCTACTTCGCGCGCTATCCCGGCATACGCGCCTTCATGGACAGCACCCGCGAGGAGGCGCGCACCCACGGCTACGTGCTGACCCCGTTCGGCCGGCGCTGCTGGATCCCCGGCATCGCCGACAAGAACCCCGCGCGCCGCTCCTACGCCGAGCGGCAGGCCAGCAACGCGCCGCTGCAGGGCGGTGCCGCCGACATCATCAAGCGCGCCATGGTGCGCATCCCCGCCGCCCTGTCGGCGGCCGGCCTCGCGGCGCGGATGCTGCTGCAGGTGCATGACGAGCTGCTGTTCGAGGCGCCGGAGGCGGAAGCCGAGAGCCTGCAGGCGGTGGCCAAGTCGGTGATGCAGTCGGCGGCCAGCCTGTCGGTGCCGCTGGTGGTCGAGACCGGCCACGGCAAGAGCTGGGCGGAGGCGCATTGAGACCCAGGCTCTCGATACGCAGGCTGGCGCCGCCGCTCGCGGCGCTGGCGATCCTGCTCGCCGGCGGCGGCGCGCTGCTCGCCACCCGCCCGTCGCCGGCGCCGACCTCCGGCGGATCCGACCTCGCGGGCAGCCTCGGCGGCCCGTTCCGGCTGGGCGGCGCCGACGGCCGCAGCGTCACCGACGCCGACTTCCGCGGCCGCTGGATGCTGATCTACTTCGGCTACACGCGCTGCCCGGACGCCTGCCCGACGGCGCTGAACAACATCGCCAACGCGCTCGACCTGCTCAAGGACGACGGCCGCGCGATCGCGCCGATCTTCATCACCGTCGATCCCGCGCGCGACACCCCCACGGTGGTCGGCCAGTACGCGTCGCTGTTCGGCACCCGCATCACCGGCCTGACCGGCACGCAGGCGCAGATCGACCGCGCCGAGCACGAGTTCCGCGTCTACGCCGCGCGGCACCCGACCAAGGGCGGCGACTACACGATGGACCACAGCTCGATCATCTACGTGATGGACCGGCGCGGCCGCTTCGTCGGCTTCATCGACGGCGCCGCCAGCGCCGAGGACATCGCGGCCAAGGCGCGAGACCTCGTGCGCGGCACGCCCCCTCCGCGCGACGCCTCTTGACCGCGGCCGGCGCGAAGCGCCTGCGCTCCATCCGGCTGCTGCTGATGGGTCTGTGTCTCGCCGCGCCGGGTGCGGCCGAGGCGCAGGACCTCCGAGCTCCCGCCTATCAGCCGCAGCATCGCGGCGGCACCCTGCGCCTGACCTCGGACGAGGCCGGCGGCACGCTGGATCCGCAGATCAACTATCTCAGCCAGACCTGGCAGATCCTCACCGTCACCAACGACGGCCTGACCGCGTTCGCCAAGCTCGACGGCCCGTCGAGCACCACGATCGTGCCCGATCTCGCCGACGCGCTGCCGCAGCCGCAGGACGGCGGCCGCACCTACGTGTTCCGCCTGCACTCCGGGCTGCGCTTCTCCACCGGCCAGCCGGTGCGGCCCGCGGACGTCCTCGCCTCCATGCAGCGCATCTTCAAGGTCGGCAGCCCGACCGCCGGCAGCTTCTACGGCGGCATCGTCGGCGCCGGCGCGTGCCTGAAGGATCCGGCGCACTGCACGCTCGCCGGCGGCGTCGAGGCCGACGACGGTGCCGGCACCGTCACCTTCCACCTGACCCAGCCCGACGGCGAGTTCTTCGACAAGCTGGCGATGGCGCACGCCACCATCCTGCCCGCCGACACGCCGACGCGCGATCTCGGCAACACGCCGCCCGCCGCCACCGGGCCGTACCGGATCACCGCCTACGACCCGAACCACGGCATGATCCTGGAGCGGAACCCGTACTTCCGCGTCTGGAACCCGCTCGCCCAGCCGGACGGCTACGTCGACCGCATCCAGTACGAGTACGGCCTGACCGACGAGGCGGAGACCACCGCGGTGGAGAACGGCCACTACGACTGGATGTATGACAACAAGCCGCTCGACCGGCTCGGCGAGCTCGGCGACCGCTATCCGGATCAGGTGCATATCCAGCCCCTGTTCGCGCTCTTCTACATGCCGATGAACGTGAACCTGGCACCCTTCAACAACCTCGAGGCGCGCCAGGCGGTGAACTACGCGGTCAACCGCGCGGCGATGGCGATCTTCTACGGCGGTGCCGCGGTCGCCGACCCGCTCTGCGAGATGGTGCCGGCGGGCATCGCGGGCCGCAGCGACCGGTGCCTGTACACCAGGAACGCGGACGTCGATCATCCGGCGCGGCAGTGGCAGAAGCCGGATCTCGCGCGCGCGCGCGCGCTGGTCGAGCGGAGCGGCACCAAGGGCGCCAAGGTCACCCTGATCGTGCCCAACCGCGCCGTCGACATGTCGATGGGCATCTACCTGCAGAACACGCTGCGCCAGATCGGCTACGACGCCAGCATCAAGTTCGTGACCTTCGCCATCTCGCTGAACTACATCGAGAACACCAACAACCATGTGCAGATCAGCCTGACCGACTGGTATGCGGACTATCCGGCGGCCTCGAACTTCCTCGACGACCTGTTCGGCTGCGAGAACTTCCACCCCGGCTCGGACTCCTCGATCAACATGTCGGGCCTGTGCGACCGCGGCATCCAGGACACGATCGAGCGCGCCGTCCGCGTCTCCGCCACCGACCAGAAGGCCGGCGCGATGCTCTGGTCGCGCGTCAGCGACCAGATCATGCGGATCAGCGCGGCGGCGCCGCTGATCCAGATGAAATACGTCGATTTCGTCTCCAGGCGGCTGGGCAACTACACCTACACCAGCCTGTATCACCTGCTGTTCTCGCGGGTCTGGGTGCAGTGACCCACGGTCCCTGGATCACCGCCGGCCGCGCCCTGCTGCGCGATCGCGCCGCGATGGCGGCGCTCGGCGCACTGCTGCTGATCGTGCTCGCCTGCCTCGCGGCCCCGCTCTACGCGCAGCGTCTCGCCCACACCGATCCCTTCGACTCCGACGTCGCCGCCACCGTGACCCTGGATGGGCGCGAGATCGCGGTGATGCAGCCCAACGCCAACCGGCTGCATCTCGGCCTCACCCCGATCGGGCCGACCTGGCGCGCGTCCGCCTACCTGCTCGGCTCCGACGGCCAGGGCCGCGACGTGATGGCGCGCCTGCTCTATGGCGGGCGCAACTCGCTGCTGATCAGCGCCGCCGCCACCCTGATCTGCATCGTCATGGCGGCCGCGGTGGGCATCGTCTCGGGCTTCTTCGGCGGCATCGTCGACGCCGCGCTGTCGCGCGCGATGGACATCATGTGGGCGGTGCCGGTCTACCTGTTCGCGATCTCGCTCTCCATCGTCACCATCAGCCAGGGGCTGCGGCTGGGGCCGTTCACCATCGAGTCCGACAACCTCGCCCTGCCGATCTGCATCATCGCGCTCGTCTACGTGCCCTACGCCGCGCGCCCGATCCGTGGCCGCGTGCTGTCGCTGCGGCACAGCGAGTTCGTGCTGGCCGCGCGCGGCCTCGGCGTGTCGCGGGCGCGCATCCTGCTGCGCGACATCCTGCCCAACGTGTCGGGCACCCTGATCGTGCTGGCGCCGCTGCTGATGGCGCTGGCGATGCTGGCGGAGTCCGCCCTCTCCTTCCTCTCGATCGGCGTGCAGGCGCCGGCGGCGAGCTGGGGCACCATCATCCAGGACGGCGAGGGCCTGATCTACACCCGCCCGATGGTGGCCCTCGCACCGGGGCTCGCCATCGTGCTCACCGTGCTGGCGCTCAACCTGCTCGGCGACGGCCTGCGCGACGCCCTCGACGTGCGCGACGCCAGCCGGCGGCGCGAATGACGGGGCGCGCGTGATGGCGATCGCCTTCCTGCGTCGCCTCGGCCAGACGATCTTCGTGCTGTTCGGCATCAGCGTGCTGGTGTTCGCGGTGTTCTTCGCCACTCCCGGCGCCGATCCCACCGCCCGCATCGCCGGACGCAACGCCTCGGCCGAGACCCTCGCCTTCGTGCGCCACGAGTACGGCTTCGACCGTCCGCTGCCGGTGCAGTACCTGCGCATGATGGACAAGCTGTTCGTCACCCGCGACCTCAGCTCGTTCGTCGATCACGGCGAGCGGGTGGTGCCGGAGGTGATGCGCGCGGCCCCCGTCACCCTGTCGCTGGTGGTCGGCGCCGCGATCGTCTGGGTGCTGGCCTCGGTCGCCATGGGCACGCTCGCCACCGCCACGCGCGGCTCCTGGATCGACCGCGGCCTGATGATGCTGGGCCTGATCGGCATCTCCATGCCGGTGTTCTGGCTCGGCGAGGTGATCAACCTGATCACCCAGAGCCGCCTGCACGACACCTGGCTGTTCTCCTGGGTGCCGGGGCTGGGCTACGTGCCGCTGAGCGAGGATCCCTGGGGCTGGTTCAAGGCGCTGCTGATCCCGTGGGTCACGCTCGCGGTGCTGTTCATCGGCATCTACGGCCGGGTGCTGCGCGCCGACCTGGTCGCGGCGTACAGCGAGGACTTCATGCGCACCGCGCAGGCCAAGGGGCTGTCGGCCAGCCGGGTGCTGTTCCGGCACGGCCTGCGCACCTCGATGATCACCTTCGTCTCGCTGTTCGGGCTCGACTTCGCCCAGCTGGTCGGCGGCGGCGCGCTGCTCACCGAGGTGGTGTTCGGCCTGCAGGGCGTCGGCCGGCTGACCTACCAGGCGCTGTCCAACCTCGACCTGCCGCTGATCATGGCGACCGTGATGTACTCCGCCTTCTTCGTCGTGCTGGCCAACGCGCTGGTCGACATCCTCTACCTGTTCCTCGACCCGCGCGTGCGCGAGGGGCGCTGAGCGATGCCCCTGCTCGAGATCACCGACCTCAGCATCGCCCTGCCCAGCGCGCGCGGACGCATGGTGCGCATCGTCGAGCATCTCTGCTTCTCGCTCGGCGAGCGCGAGATCCTCGGCATCGTCGGCGAATCCGGCTCCGGCAAGAGCATGACCGCACTCGCCGTCATGGGCC
>CAXTNB010000113.1:7589-7985 GCA_964245385.1 uncultured Acetobacteraceae bacterium
ATGATCTTCCAGGACCCGATGACCGCCCTGACGCCGGTGTACACGATCGGCTGGCAGATCGACGAGCAGATCCGCGCCCACGAGCGCCTGAGCCACGCCGGCGCGCGCGCGCGCACCGTCGACCTGCTGGAGCAGATGGGCGTGCCCGACCCGAGGCGCGCCGCCGAGCGCTATCCGCACCAGCTCTCCGGCGGCCTGCGGCAGCGCGCGATGATCGCCATGGCGCTGTCCTGCAACCCGGCCCTGCTGATCGCCGACGAGCCGACCACGGCGCTCGACGTGACGGTGCAGGCGCAGATCCTGGAGCTGCTGCGCGGGCTGCGGCGCGATTTCGGCTCCTCGGTGCTGCTGATCACCCACGACATGGGCGTGGGCGCAGCGCGGCCGGAACGGGCA
>CAXTNB010000114.1:0-3571 GCA_964245385.1 uncultured Acetobacteraceae bacterium
CGTCGCCCCCATGCACGAGCGCGTAGAACCGGGGTCCGGGGCCGCCGGCCCCGGCGGGTCGAGGGCAGCGCCCTCGCCTGGGCTGGTCCACGTCATCGGCGGCGGCCTCGCCGGCCTCTCCGCCGCCCTGGACCTGGCGGAAGCGGGCCGCCGCGTCCGCCTCTACGAATCCGGCCCCAACTGTGGCGGCCGCGCCCGCTCCTACGAGGACCGCCAGCTCGGCTGCCGCATCGACAACGGCAACCACCTGCTGCTGTCGGCGAACCACGCGAGCTTCGATTTCCTCGACCGCATCGGCGCGTACGGCACCCTGACCGGCCCCGAGGCGCCGCTGTTCCCGTTCGTCGACCTGAAGGCCGGGGTGCACTGGACGCTGCGGCTGTCGCGCGGGCGGATCCCGTGGTGGGTGTTCGACCGTCGCCGCCGCGTGCCGGGGATGCGGCTGCGCGAGCTGCTGTCGCTGGCAAGGCTGCTGCGGGCGCGCGGCGACGCCAGCGTCTCCGACTGCCTGACGCCGGGCGCCCTCGCCGAGCGGCTGCTGGTGCCGCTCTCGATCGCGGTGCTCAACACCCAGCCGGAGGAGGGGAGTGCCGGGCTGATGGCGTCGATGATGCGCGAGTCGCTGGCACGCGGCGGCGCGGCCTGCCTGCCGCGCTTCCCGACCGAGGGTCTGTCGGAGAGCTTCATCGACCCCGCGGTATCGCGCCTGCGCGACCTCGGGGTGGAGGTGCGCACCGGCTGCCGCGTCACCGGGCTGCGGGCGCGCGACGGCGCGCTGCGCGCGCTGGCGCTGGCCGACGGCGAGCAGGCGCTGGGCGAGGGCGATCGGGTGGTGCTGGCGGTGCCGGCGCCGGGGGCGGCCGAGCTCGCGGCACCGGTGCTGCCGGGGCTGACCCTGCCGGACCGCTTCGAGAGCATCGTCAACCTGCACTACCGGGTGGCGCTCGGCGACCGGCTCACCGGCACGCTCGGCGAGGCCGGCTTCCTGGGCATCGTCGGCGGCCTCGCCGAGTGGGCCTTCGTCAAGCCGACGGTGCTCTCGGTGACGATCAGCGCGGCCAACCACCTGGCCGGACGCGACGGCGAGGAACTCGCGGCGCAGGTGTGGCGCGAGCTGCGCCGGGCGCTGTCGCCGTGGCTGAAGCCGGGTGCGGCGCTGCCCGAGGCGGCGCCGCCGCATCGCGTGCTGCGCGAGAAGCGGGCGACCTTCGCCGCCACCGCGGCACAGGATCGGCTGCGGCCAGGATGTCGCACTGCGTTGAAGAATATGGTGTTGGCGGGCGACTGGACCGCCACAGGCTTGCCCGCAACCATCGAAGGTGCAATCAGGTCGGGTTCGACCGCGGCCCGCCTGGTGGCCGCATCCTGACCGAGACCGGAGCAAGAGCCGTTGACGGAGCCCCGCCTGACAGGCCGCATCCTGCCTTCGGAACCATGCTGACCAAGCCGGACCTCGCGTCCCGGGTCACGGATCTCGATCAGGCGATCGCCACCGCGCAGTCGGCACTGGCGGCGCGGCAGTCGAGCGACGGGCACTGGGTGTTCGAGCTCGAGGCCGACGCCACCATCCCGGCGGAGTACATCCTGCTCGAGCACTTCCTCGACCGGATCGACGCGCCGCTGCAGGCGCGGCTCGGCATCTACCTGCGACGCATCCAGGGCGCGCACGGCGGCTGGCCGCTGTATCACGGCGGCCGCATCGACCTGTCGGCGAGCGTGAAGGCCTACTTCGCGCTCAAGGCGATCGGCGACGACCCGGACGCGCCGCACATGCGCCGCGCCCGCGAGGCGATCCTCGCCCTCGGCGGGGCGGAGCGGGCCAACGTGTTTACCCGCTTCCAGCTGGCGCTGTTCGGCCAGATCCCGTGGCGCGGCACGCCGATCATGCCGATCGAGCTGATGCTGCTGCCGCGCTGGTTCTTCTTCAACATCTGGAACATGTCGTACTGGTCGCGCATCGTGGTGGCGCCGCTGCTGGTGCTGGCGACGCACAAGCCGCGCGCGCGCAACCCGCACGGGGTGACCATGCGCGAGCTGTTCGTGACGCCGCCGGAACAGGTGCGCAACTGGAACCAGGGGCCCGACCGCTCGCCCTGGGGTCGCGTGTTCAAGGGGGTGGACAGCGTGCTGCGGGTGCTCGACCCGTTCACGCCCGGCCCGCTGCGTCGCCGCGCGATCCGACGCACGGTGCAGTTCGTCGAGCAGCGGCTGAACGGCGAGGACGGGCTGGGCGCGATCTACCCGGCGATGGCCAACAGCGTGATGATGTACGACGTGCTGGGGGTGGCGGCCGACCATCCGAACGCGGCGATGGCCTGGCGCTCGGTGCGCAACCTGCTGGTCGACCACGGCGAGGAGAGCTACTGCCAGCCCTGCGTGTCGCCGATCTGGGACACCGCGCTGGCCGGGCACGCCATGATCGAGGCGGCGTCGGAGAGCCTCGCCGGCTTCGGCCCGGTCGAGGCCGCGGCCGAGGAGCGGCTGCAGGCCGCGGCGGGGTGGCTGCGCGACCGCCAGGTGCTCGACGTCAAGGGCGACTGGGCGGTGCAGCGGCCCGACCTGCCGCCGGGCGGCTGGGCCTTCCAGTATCGCAACGACTACTACCCCGACGTGGACGACACCGCGGTGGTGGCGATGCTGCTGCACCGCCAGGCGGCGTCGTCCGGCGATGCGGACAGCGCCGAGGCGGTGGAGCGCGCCCGGGTCTGGGTGGTCGGCATGCAGAGCGGCAACGGCGGCTGGGGCGCCTTCGACGTCGACAACAACCACGACATCCTCAACCACATCCCGTTCGCCGACCACGGGGCGCTGCTCGACCCGCCGACCGCGGACGTCGCGGCGCGCTGCATCTCGTTCCTGGCCCAGCTCGCCGACCCGCGCGACGCCAGGGTGATCGCGCGCGGCGTCGACTACCTCAAGGGCGAGCAGGAGCCGGACGGAAGCTGGTTCGGCCGCTGGGGCACCAACTACATCTACGGCACCTGGTCGGTGCTGTGCGCGCTCAACGTCGCCGGCGTCGCACCCGAGGATCCCGCGGTGCGGCGCGCGGTGGACTGGCTGCTCTCGGTGCAGCGCGACGACGGCGGCTGGGGCGAGGACTGCGCCAGCTTCGAGGGGGCGCCCCCCGGCCAGTACAGCGAGAGCCTGCCCTCGCAGACCGCGTGGGCGCTGCTCGGGCTGATGGCGGCCGGCGAGCACGCCCATCCGGCGGTGGCGCGCGGCATCGCCCACCTGCTGCGCACCCAGGACCAGGACGGCGAGTGGCAGGAGCTGCCGTACAACGCGGTCGGCTTCCCCAAGGTGTTCTACCTGCGCTACCACGGCTACAGGATGTTCTTCCCGCTGCTGGCGCTGGCGCGCTACCGCAACCTGGAGCAGGGCAACAGCCGGCGTGTCGTGCACGGGTTCTGAGCCGTCGCCGTCGCGCCGTCGCACCGGCCCATCCCGATGATCGGCTTCGTGGTCGGCCTGCGCGCCGAGGCCAGGCTGCTGCGTCCGCTCGGCGACCGCGTCGCGGTCGCGGTCGGCGGCGGCACCGAGGCCGGCGCCCGCGAGGCGGTCGCGCGTCTGA
>CAXTNB010000114.1:3581-7299 GCA_964245385.1 uncultured Acetobacteraceae bacterium
GAGCGGCGTGGTGTCGGAGGCGGCGCGCCGCGCCGGACTGCCGTTCGCCGCCCTGCGCGCGGTGTGCGATTCGGCCTCGCGCGACCTGCCGCACGCGGCGCGGGTGGCGCTGCGGCCGGATGGCGGCCTGGCGGTGGCACCGCTGCTGGGCTCGCTCGCGGCCCGGCCGGCGCAGCTGCCGGCGCTGCTCGCGCTGGCGCGCGACGCGGCGGCGGCGCGACGCGCGCTCGTCGTCAAAATTTCGTTTCTTCAGGCACGCGCTGCCGGGTCAGGCGGTCCTTTGACGCTGGCAAATCTGTGATATAGCGGATCGACCGCGTGGCTGGTGCTGCCGGGCGAGGGCGCGTGCCGGCATGGGATCAGGGCAGATGATCAGTGCGAAGGGACCGACGCAGAGCGCGATGCGGCCGTTCCTCGGCTATTTCGACGCCTTCGACGACGGCGAGGCGCGCGGCTGGGCGGTCGACGCCCGACACAGCACGGCGCCGGTGCGGCTGCACGTGCTGATCGACCGCCAGGAGGTGGCGACCATCCTGTGCGACGACCTGCGCGAGGACGTGCAGGCCGCACTCGGCCACCCCACCGGCCGGCTCGGCTTCCGCTTCAGCGTCCCGGAACGTTTCATCGACGGCGAGCTGCACGCGCTGTCGTTCCGCTTCGCCGACCGCAGCATCGTGCCGCTGATCGACCCGGCGCGACCGGACGAGTTCGCCGAGGAGCACGAGTTCGTGCTGCGGCGCCGCTACGAGTTCCAGAGCTTCATCGACGGCATGAAGCAGGGCGCGCTGCGCGGCTGGGTGCAGAAGCTCGACGTCGCCAGCCGCGCGCGCTCCGGCGGCTGCCACATCCTGCTCACCGCGGACGGCACGCGGGTGGCGCAGGTGAAGGCGGACCGCTATCGCGGCGACGTCGCGGCCGCACTCGGCGGCGATCCGAACTGCGGCTTCGAGATCATCCTGCCGCGCCAGTTCCGCCGCGGCGGCATGCAGAGCTTCCGCTTCGTGGTGACCCCGGACGACCACGAGCTGGCGGGAAGCCCGCTGACCACCACCCTGGTCGACGATGCGCTGGAGCAACGTCTGCTGGAGATCAGCGGCACCGTCGACCGGCTGTACCGGGAGATCACGGCGCTGCGCACCGGCATCGCCGACGTGATGCCGACGCCCGCCTACAATCTCGGCGACTACGATCGCTGGGCGCGACGCTACTACGACCGCCTGCGGGCGCGCGTCTCGGCGCGGCGCAGGCGCCAGGACCTCGAGGCGACGGAGCGGCCGCTGGTGAGCATCCTGTGCCCGACCTACAAGCCGATGAGGTCGGACTTCGTCGCGGCGGTGGATTCCGTGATCGCCCAGACCTACGACAACTGGGAGCTGATCATCGTCGATGACGGCGGCCGGTCGCCGGAGGTGAGCAGGCGGATCGCCGCCTACTGCGCCGACGACGCCCGCATACGCTGCGTCACCCTGAAGAAGAATCTCGGCATCAGCGGCGCCACCAATGCCGGGCTCGAGGCGGCGCGCGGCGAGTGGGTCGCGTTCTTCGACCACGACGACCTGCTGGTCGACGTCGCCATCGAGCTGATGGTCGACGCGGCACGGGCGAGCGGCGCGCGCATGCTCTACTCCGACGAGGACAAGATCGACCAGGCCGGCTACTTCCTGGAGCCCAACCTGAAGCCGGACTGGAACTACCGCTACCTGCTCGGCTGCAACTACGTGTGCCACCTGCTGTTCGTCAGCGCCGCCACCCTGGCCGAGGTCGGGCCGCTGCGTCCGGAGTACGACGGGGCGCAGGACCACGACCTGATCCTGCGCCTGGCCGAGGCGCTGCCGCCCCGGCAGATCCATCACGTGCCGGAGGTGCTCTACCACTGGCGCAAGACGCCGAACTCCACCGCCGTCGACGTGTCCCGCAAGGGCTACGCGATCGAGGCCGGCGTGCGCTGCGTGAGCGATCACCTGAAGCGGCGCCAGGTCGAGGCGGAGGTGAGCCCGATCCGCGGCCTCACCCTGTACGGCGTGCGCTGGCTGGCCCGCGCGCAGCCCAGCGTCACGGTCATCATCCCGTTCAAGGACCAGATCCAGACCACGCAGGGCTGCCTCGACGCGCTGCTGGCCCACACCGCCTACAAGCAGTTCGACGTCATCCTGGTCGATAACTGGTCGGTGACGGCGGAGGCGCAGGTCTTCATCAAGCGCGCGCGCCGCTCCTCGCGGGTGCGCGTCATCACCGTCGAGGAGGAGTTCAACTACTCGCGGCTGAACAACCTCGCCGCCGCCGAGACGCGGTCGGACTACCTGTTCTTCATGAACAACGACGTGTTCGTCCAAGACCCGTCCTGGCTGTCGACGCTGATCGGCGAGACCGGCCTGTCGCCGGACGTGGCCGTGGTCGGCGGCAAGTTCATCTATCCGAACCGGACCATCCAGCACGCCGGCGTCGTGGTCGGCCCGGAGGGCGTCGCGGCGCACGCCCATCGCGGCCTGCCCGAGGCCGAGTACGGCTATATCGGCCGCGCCATGCTCAGCCACGAGGTGAGTGCGGTGACCGCCGCCGGCATGCTGATCCGCGCCGACGTGTTCCGCGAGGTGGGCGGCTTCGACGAGGTCGAGCTCAAGGTGGCGTACAACGACGTCGATCTCTGCCTGCGCGTGCGCGAGGCCGGCTGGCGCGTCGTCTGGTGCGCGGAGTTCGTCGCCGAGCATCACGAGTCGCTGTCGCGCGGCAGCGACGACCGGCCCGAGCAGGAGGCCCGCTTCTTCCGCGAGACGCAGGCGATGAAGCGGCGCTGGGGCGCCAAGCCGCTGTTCCGGCACGACCCGTTCTACAGCCCGTTCTTCACCGTCGACCGGCAGCCCTATTTCGACCTGGTCGACCCGGCCGACGAGCCCGCGTAGGGCAAGGGGCGTTGCTCCTCGACCCCATCGAAGGCGGAGCCTTCGAAATCCATTTTTTGGATGAGTCGGGGTCCGGCCCGCTCAGTGGAGCCCGAGCGTATCGAGCACGGCGCCGATCCGGCCCAGCGACGCCTCGGGCACCGGCAGGATCGGACGCGGCGGTGCGGCGGCGCAGAGGCCGAGCCGGTTCGCCGCCGCGTAGGCGACGCGCAGGCTGCCGAACTCGATGAACAGGTCCCAGAGCGGCCGCAGACGCGCGTCCAGCGCCCGCGCCCGCGCCTCGTCGGCGCCTCGCACCGCCGCCACGATCTCCAGGCACGGGCCGGGGAACAGCCCGGCCGCGACGCTGTACCAGGCCTGCGCGCCGGCGAGCAGGCCCTCGGTCGCGTGCCAGTCGACGCTGTAGCCGAGCGAGAAGCCCGGCGACGTGGCGGCCCGCATCGCGCGCAGCTGGTCGCGGACCGCGCCGGCCCCGGGGGCCGGCATCTTGATGGCGCATATGTTGGGCACGCGGCTGAGGCGCGCGATCAGCTCGGTCGTGAAGGTGAAGTGCGTGGTGCCGGGATTGTCGTAGACGCAGAGCGGCAGGCCGACCGCCTCGGCCACGGTGCGGTAGTGCGTGAACACCTCCTCCTGGTTCAGCGGCGTGTACGAGACCGGCGCCAGCAGCACGGCGTCGGCGCCGGCAGACCTCGCGTCCTGCCCCAGCCGCACGACCTCGTCGGTGCGCAGCGCGCCGATCCCGACCCGCAGCGTCGTGGGGGCGGCCCCCGCCGCCGCCGGGGCGAGCCTGCCGGCGCTGCTGGAGATGGCTCGCG
>CAXTNB010000114.1:7309-7959 GCA_964245385.1 uncultured Acetobacteraceae bacterium
GGACGCGGTCTCGACCGCGCGGCGCCGCTCCGCACGCGTCAGGTACGGCGCGGTGCCGGTGCTGCCGAGCAGGCCGATGGACCCGACGCCCGTCGCGGCGAGGCGGGACAGCACCCGGCGCAACGCCGCCTCGTCGATGCGGCCGCTCTCGTCGGCCGGCGTGATCGGGAAGGCAGAGAGCCCGTGCAGCTGCGTCATCCGGTCAGGGTTAGGGCAAAGCCGGCCGCGTATCCAGCGCGCGGTGCCCGTGCGTCGGGCTGTCCGGGGACGCAGCAGGGGGCACGTTGAACCGCTACGGGATGGAGATCCGCGCCGCCACCGCCGCGGACGCGCCGGGGCTGTGCGAGCTGCTGGCCGACGCCGGCCAGCCGGTACCGCCGCCTATCCTGGCGCAGCGGCTGGACTCGCTGCGCCAGCAGCCGGGTGCCGCCCTGCTGGCGCTGGAATGGGGACCGCCGAGCGGCCTGGTCGTGCTGCACTGGTACGCGGCACTGGACCGGGACCGGCCGGTGGCGCAGATCACCACGCTGCTGGTCGCACCGGAGCGGCGCCGGCGCGGGGTCGGCCGGCTGCTGGTGAAGGCGGCGGCGCAGGCGGCGCGCCGCGCGGGATGCGGCGCGCTGGCACTCCCCGCCGCGGCGCCGGGCCTG
>CAXTNB010000115.1:0-1597 GCA_964245385.1 uncultured Acetobacteraceae bacterium
GCAGCAGGAACGCGTCGCCCCCGGTCGAGCCGAAATCGCTCATGATGCCGCCGATGAAGGCGACCGTGCTGCCGTCCGCCGAGACCACCGGCGTCGCCAGCTGCTCGCGCTGCGGCGGCGTGAACAGCAGGGTCGCTCTGGTGTCCTGGAAGCCATAGAGCCGGGCGAGCCACCAGTTGTTGTCGCCGTTGCCGTGCGCGGCGGTGCCGACGAAGCGCGCCGCGTCGGGATGCCCAGGGTCGCGGCGCCAGTCGTACTCGTAGACGTAGAGGTCGGCCGGCGACTGCCAGCGCAGCGTGCCGTGCTCGATGGTGGCGATGCGCTGCTCGTCCTCCGTGGCACCGATCTCGCCGGTCAGGGCGGCGGCGGCCTGGGTGGCGCCCGGCTCCTTGTGCGCGCCGGCGGTCGCCAGCACCGCCAGGGAGCCGTCCGGTCCGTAGCGCAGCGAGTCGAGCGTACCGTCGAAGGCGAGCAGCCGGGTCAGCCCGCTGCCGTCGGCGGCAACCTGGTAGACGTAGCGCTGCTTCTGCCTGGGCTGGCGCAGCACGAAGGCGAGGCGGTGCCCGTCCCGCGACCAGGCGAGCGAGGAGGGCGTGCACGCGGCGCCGTGACAGGGGAGCGACAGCTTGATCGCCCGGCCGCCCGACACCGGACGGATCACGATGTCGTAGGCGGGTTCGGCGCCCTCGTTCGCCGGCAGGTCGCCTTCCAGCGACGCCAGCCGGACGCCGTCGGCCGACATCGCCACCTGGGTGAAGCTGTGCAGCGGGCTGGCGAGCGCGAGCCGCGCCGGCGCTCCCGCCGCGAGGAGCAGGGCGGCGAAGCGGAGCGAGCGCGCGGCGGAACTCATCAAGCGGCATCCTCTCGATCACGGAACACGACAGTGACGCGGGACGAACCCCGGGTCGAGAGGCGGGTTCCGGCTGCAGCGGCTTGGACAGGCGCGTCGCCGCGTGCCGCTTCAGCTCCATCCCGTCGCCGAGGATCCATCGCCATGCCCGCCACACCGCAGATCGTCTACCAGCCCTACCTGCCCGGCGCGCGCGGCTCGCTGAAGCCGGGCACGCCCGTCACCTGCCGGACCGCCGAGGAGGGGATGCTGCGGGCGGAGAAGGCGCTGAGCGGCGGCTCGATCGCCGGCGCCAGGATCGTGCGCGTGTGGCACGACGCCGAGGCCGACGAGTTCGGCGATCCGGAGTATCTCGGCCAGTTCGGCAGGGTGCCGGAGGAGGCGTGAGCCGGGCGGACCGGCGAGGCGGGGAGCGAACGACATTCCCGTGACGTCGGGCAACCCTGGGAAGCTCCGGGCGCTGTGCAGGCAGCGTGGCCGCGATGACGCGGCTGCTACTTCAGGGAGCGCCCGATGCCGCAATTCGCCGCCACCATCAAGCATATCCAGGACGGCTTGAAGGGGTTCACCGTCAGCGCGGCGGTCAAGAACATCGAGGGTTGGGAAGCAACGCTCGAGAAGGTCGAGAACCCCGCGGCCAAGACGATCGTCAAGGATCTCGAGAACCTCAAGAAGCACCTGCAGGCCGACACCATCAACGGCGAGCAGATCAAGAAGCTGGTGATGAAGCTCGGCAAGGAGACTGTG
>CAXTNB010000115.1:1607-7943 GCA_964245385.1 uncultured Acetobacteraceae bacterium
TCACGAGCCGATGTCCGCCGCGATCCACTCGGCCGTGCGGCGCAGTCCGTCCTCCCAGGCGACGCGGGCACGCCAGCCGGTCTCGCGGCTCAGGCGGCCGCTGTCGAGGATGTTGACCGGCACGTCCGCGGTGCGCCCCTCGCGGTGCGTGAGGTTGGGCACCCGTCCGGTGACGCGGGCCGCATCCCGCAGCACCTCGGCGACGCTGCGGCCGACGCCGCTGCCGTCGTGGAACAGGCACGCCAGCATCGCCTCGACCACGTCGTCGATGTGTACGTAGTCGCGCACCACCGCGCCGCTCCCCCAGATCTCGACCGGCGCGTCCCTGAGCAGCCGACGCAGCAGGGCGCCCACCAGGCCCTGCCCGTGTCGCGCGTCCTGGTGCGGGCCGTAGGCGTTGGCGATGCGCAGCACCCGCGACTCCAGCCCGTACAGGTGGCGGTAGAGCGAGAGGTATCGCTCCACCACCAGCTTGCCGATGCCGTAGGCCGAGATCGGTTCGGTCGGCGCGTCCTCGGCCACCGGCCGGGCGTCGGTGATGCCGTAGACGGTGCCCCCTGACGAGGCGAACACGAAGCGACCGACCTGCTGTCGCCGGCACGCTTCCAGCAGCCGCACCTTGGCCGGCACGCCGTCGGCGACGATCTGGGCGGGGTTGTCGTTGGAGCTGTTCGGCAGGCCGGCGCCGATCAGGTCGAAGACGTAGGCGTGGCCGGCGACCAGCGGATCGAGCGCGCTGGCCATCTCCAGGGTGCCGCTGACCCACGGCATGCCGGCCAGCGCCGCGGGCGGGAACAGGGCGCGTCCGAAGCCGGTCACCGGCATGCCGCGGGCGCGCAGCCCGAGGCACAGGTTGGTGCCGATGAAGCCGCCGGCGCCGAGCACCAGGCAGCGCGCCTCGCTCACGCCCGCAGCCTGGCGTCGCGGGTGCGCAGGCGCAGCCAGGGGTGGCGCTGCTCGACGTACTGCACCATCGCACGCTTGTTGTCGGACTGCTCCGTGATCGCGTTCACCATCGAGCCCGGGTGGACCCTGTACTCCGCCAGGATCTCCGGCGTCGCGATGCCGAACTGGCCGAGCTCGACCAGGTTGAGCCAGAGGTCGAAATCCTCCCAGCCCATCGCGTCGCGACGCACGTAGTAGCCTCCCGCCGCCGCCCAGGCCCACTTCGCCACCATCGCCATCGCGTCGACGTAGTTGCCGCTGCGCAGGCGCGCCGGCTCGAACGCGGGCTCGCCCATCACCAGCGCCGCGCCGCCGAACTGGCGGATGCGCGGGTAGGCGAACGCCGCCTGCGGCACCTGGCGCAGCGCCTCCAGCAGGGTGGCGCAGGCATCGGGCAGCAGCCGGTTGTCGGAGTCGAGCGCCATCAGCCAGGGCGTCTCGGCGGCGTCGAACACCACGTTTCGCGCCCCCCCGAGGCCGGCGTTGCGCCGCGTGCGCAGGATCCGGATGCGGTTGAAGCGCTCCTGGTGTCGCTTGGCCCACTCGATCACCAGCGGCACCGACTGGTCGGTGGATCCGTCATCGACCACCGCCAGGTCGAGCCCCTCGAGCGTCTGCGCCCGCACGGAGTCCAGCGCCTCCAGGATGTGCCACTCGTAATTGTAGGAGGTCATCACCACCGTGACCTCGGCGCTGCCGAGGCGGTCGTGGCTGAACAGCAGCTCGCTGTCCGGCACCTCGGGCAGCGGCCGCGCGGCATAGCTGCCGCGTCGCAGCTCGAGCTCGACGCAGCGCGCCGCCGCCGGGCTGCTGTCGGCGTCGCCGGCGGGCGCAGGATCCAGCCCGCCGAGCAGGGTGGCGACCAGCTCCGCCTGGCGACGCGGACCGAAGCGCCACAGCACGTCGTGGTAGGCGTCGCGGGCGATACGGTCGCGCAGCGCCGGCTGGTCGATCAGCTGCAGCAGCATCCGCTCCCACTGCGCCGCGTCGGCGGCGAGGAAGCCGGTCACGCCCTCGCGTATCGCGCGCCGGTACGGCCCGGTCGGACTGGCGACGGTGCAGGCGCCGGCCAGCGCCGCCTCGAAATATTTCAGCTCGCTCTTGGCCTCGCAGAACGGGTTGCCGTCCTCCAGCGGGCAGAGCGAGACGTCGAAGCGGGCGAGCTCGTCCGGAAGTGCGGACAGCTCGACCATGTCGCGCCACTCGATCTGTGCCGCGAGGTCGGCGAGCTCCGGGAACTCCTCCATCTGCAGCAGGCTGCGCTGGTTGTCGCGCTCGCGGAACAGCACCAGCAGCGCCTGCGGCCGCGCCCGCAGCACGCGCGCCAGCGCCGGCGCCGCGCGGGCGAAATCCTTCTGGTGGGTGCGCGTGCCGCCGGCGTAGCCGAGCCGCACGCGGCCGTCATCGCCGCCGAGCTGGCGATGGCGGCGGGCGTAGCGGGCGCGGCGGAGCGTCGCCTCGTCGTAGGTGTTGGGCAGCACGTGCACGACGTCGCGCTGCTGTCTCATCTGCCCGGCCAGCTCCTCGGTGGTGGCGATGCACAGGTCGGTGGCCTGCATGGTGTGCAGCATCGCGGTGAAGTAGGCGCGCGTCTCGGCCTCGTTGCTGCCGATGGTGCGTATGCCGTCGATCACGTCGATGCGGGCGAGCTCGGGCCGCGTCATCAGGTCGTCGACGTCGAAGGCGACCCAGCTGCCGGCCTCGCGCGCCAGCCGGATCATGGTCTCGACGTGCTGGCTCATCGGCGCGCGCCACAGCACCAGCAGGTCGGCCTGCGCCAGGTTGTCCGGATTGACGTCGAACAGCCCGACGGTCTCGGCCTCGTAGCCGGCGGCCCGGCAGGCGGCGGCGTTGCGCAGGCAGCGATAGGTGGCACCCGGCGTGCCGGCCTCGCCGACCACGAACATGATCCGGCGCACCGCGCGGCGACGCGACGGAGCTGCCGCGGGGAGCGTCGCCGCCCCCGCCTGCGACACTGCCTGCGACACCGGCTGCGACAGCGGCTGCGGCACCGACTCCGGGAGCTTCACGGGGTCCGCCGGCACTTCCGCCGCATCAATGGCGAGATCGACCGGCGGAGCGTCGGACGGAGGCGGTGCCGCGACCTCCGCGGCCAGCGCCGGCGGCGTGCGCGCCGGGCGCAGCGCGTCCAGGGTGGCGCGCAGCGGCGCCGTCAGCCTCCAGAAGAACGAGCCGCGCAGCAGCGCCATCTCGTGCGTGCGCAGCGCCAGCGCCGCGTCGCCCTCGCGCAGGCGCCGCTCGTATGCCGCCCGCAGTTCCCGCACCTGCTGCTGCGTCTCGCGCGCCTGCGCGGTCAGCGCCGCCCGCGCCTGGTCGCGCTCGGCTTGCAGCACGCGCGCCGCCTCCGCCTCGCTCTCGGCGAGGCGGGCCAGCGCGCTGCCCTGCCGGGTCGCGGCGTGATGGGCGGCGCGCGCATCGGCCAGCGCGCTGCGCGCCAGGCCCAGCTCGACCGCCTGGGCGCGCAGGAACGCGTCGGCCTGCACCAGCTTGGCCGAGAGCGCGGCGCCCTCGCCGGCGAGGCTCTCGATCTGCGCGCGCAGCGCGCCCGCGTCGACCTGCTCGGCGAGCAGGTGCGACACGTGCCGGTCGCGCTGGGTCAGCGCGTATTCCCGCTCCCAGCGCTCGCCGGCGAGTGCGAACCTCTCGCGCAGCAGGCCGGCCGCCTCGCCGTCGAGCCGGCACAGCGCCAGCACCGCCTCCGGCGCCTCCGTGCCGACCGCCAACACGCCCAGACCGTGGGCGTGCAGGAACTCGAAGGACGGGTAGGATCCCCGCAGCGTCTCCCAGAACCGCCAGACGCCGAAGTCGCGCTCGCGCACGTTGGTGTCGTGCAGCAGCACCACGGCGCGCCGCGACAGCTTGGGCAGCCAGCCCTGGAAGTCCTCGGTGATGTCGCGTAGCAGGTGGCGGCCGTCGATGTGCAGCAGGTCGATGCCGCCCTCGGAGCCGCGCTCGCGGCTCCCGTCGGGGTGGGCGTCGGGAAACCGCTCCAGCGCCTGGTCGAACCGGCAGCGCAGCAGGCGCGAGAAGCCGGCGAAGCGCTGGTCGTGGAAGCGGGAGAACTCCTCGTAGACGGACTCGCCGTAGAAGCCGGCATGCTCGTCGCCCTGCCAGCTGTCGATCGCGACGCACCGGGTCGGCAGGTGGCAAGACAGCACCGCCTCGCAGAAGCCGGTGTAGGAGATGCCGGCGTGGGTGCCGAGCTCGACGAACACCGACGGGCGTGCCGCGCGCATGATCCAGCTCGCGAACGGCAGGTGCCCGTACCACGCGCTGTCCGGACCCAGCCGGCTCGGGCGCTGGAACAGGGGCTCCAGCGCCGGGTCGATGAGGGCGCCGAGCGGATCCCCTGGCTCAAGCATCGCTGGTCCCGTCGGCGGTTCGATCACCGCACAGCCTTTGCTGCAACGCGCGTCGTCACGCAAGGGCGGCCGGCGATCTCGAGGCACGCGCCGCGGAGCGGTTCGGCACCTAATGTAAACATCCCATAAAATGAGATGCCTCCCCAGTATCGTCTCGTTTTTTTGCCGGCTATATCTTCTTGAACCCTGTAATCAGCCTGATAGGCAAGAAATGACGTTGCGCCGCAAAAGAACAATCTGATAGATCTGCCGGGCACGCGGTCGGCGGCCGTGACAGTTCTCAGGACCGTCGCGTCGCAGGATGAGGGATCGAGCATGGCGGTAGTAACGGTCGTCGGCGCATCTGGGGCTTTCATCCCGGTCACGGTCAACGGCGGCGTCGCCTTCTCGCTGGCACAGGCCTACGCGAACGCGGTGAACGGCCTGGCCTCGCGCGGCGAGCTGTTCATGCAGAACCTGCTGCCCGGATCGACTCCGCCTTCGGTGACCGGCGGCCAAGTCGGCGAGGGCGTGGTCCACGGTTCCGGGAGCTACAGCTTCCCGACCGGCTACAGCTACCTCACCAACAACGCCGCCGGCGGCGTGGTGATCGACCAGTCCGCGATCGGCTCCGCCACCAGCGTGCTGTCCAGCACCGGCGGCACCACCCTGATGGGCGGCGCCGGCGGCGGCCTGTTCGTGGGCGGCGGCGGCAACAACGTGTTCGAGGGTCTCAGCGCCGGCGGCGGCAACTACGTCATCGCGACGACGGACGGAAACGACAGCGTCTTCGGCAACAGCGGCAACAACCTGATCTATGCCGGTGGCGGCCAGAACCTGATCTTCGCCGGCGTCGGCAGCGACACCGTCTTCTCCAGCGGCACCGACAGCATCGTCGCCGGCAGCGGCAACGACACCGTCGCCCTTACCGGCTCGTCGAGCACGGTCTACGGCAGCTCCGGCTCGCTGCTGCTGGCCGACAGCGGCACCGACAACACCTTCGCCGGCGGCAGCGGCTCGACCATCCTGTTCGACGGCAGCTCCGGCTCCTACTACCTGTCCGGCCCCAGCACGGTGATCGGCGGCACCAACGACACCATCACCGCGTCCGGCAACACGACCGTGTTCGGCGGCAACGGCACGGTGGTCAACGCGACCGGCACCGGAGCGCTGGCCTTCATCGCCAACCCCGGCCTCAGCGGCACCATCAACGGCGGCAGCTCGGCCACCGTGTTCGGTGCGAGCAACGCCAACATCGTCTATTCCGGCTCCTCGGGCGTCAGCTACCTGATCGCCGCGACCGGCAACGAGACGCTGAACGGCTCCGGCTCCACCAACGCGCTCGACCTGTTCGGCAACTCCAGCGAGGCCGACCTGCTGGGCGGCGCCGGCAACGACTCCCTGACCGCGGGTTCGGGCGTCACCTCGATGACCGGCGGCGCGGGCTCGAACATGTTCCTGTTCACCGACGGCGTCGGCGGCCAGGTGACGATCACCGACTTCGCCAGCTCCGCCGGCAACATGGTCGGCCTGTTCGGCTACGGCGCCGGCGCGGTGCAGACGGCGCTGGCCAACGCCACCGACAACGCGCAGGGCGGCTCGGTGATCTCGCTCAGCGACAACACCACCATCACCTTCAGCAACCTGAGTGCGGCGGAGCTGCAGGCGAAGAGCAGCCAGTTCTTCTCGACCTGATCGGCCTCCGCCCGGGCCGCTGTCCGAGCCCCCTAGCCCGACGCCGCCGGACCCTCTAGGGTCCGGCTGTCCGGACGATCGGCCGCCTGCGCATCCGTGCCGGGCCTGCACAGGGGGCGGGGAGGGATGCCGGAGGATCAGGATGCGTCGCCCGAGCAGGATGGGGCGGGCGAGACGGCGAGCGGGGCGGCGACGCCGTCGCGCGCGGCGGAAGGCGCGTCGCCGAAGTGGTCCGGCCCGGCGTGGCGGACGATCATTCCGGCGCGTCCGGACCGGCTGCGCCGTGCCGCGCGCCGGCCGCGCCGGGGTCTGCCGCTTGCGCGCGGTCCGGTAG
>CAXTNB010000116.1:0-7919 GCA_964245385.1 uncultured Acetobacteraceae bacterium
ACCTGTTTCCGTGGATGATCGCGCGCTGAGCATCAGCGCGAGCGGCTTCGCCCCCGGGCCTCATCGAAGGCCGAGCCTTCGAGGCAGTCGACGGTCCGGCGCCTGAACCTGCCTGCGGCTGGACGCCCGCGAAGCGGTCAGTGCAGGTCCAGGCCCGCGACCTGGGGGAAGCGCGCCTGGGCGGCCCAGCCATAGGGCGAAGGTTCCATCGTGCCCAGGCGGGACGGCCAGTCGTTGCCGACCGCGAGGACGATCTCGTTTCGTCCTCTGCGCAGGGCCAGGGGGATCGAGGCGTTGTCGGGCTCGAGGCGTCCGTCCGGCGAGAGGCGGGTTTGCGGGGGGAAGTACGTGTTCCTGCCCGCGTAGACGGGCTGGCCGTTGAGGAACACCCAGACCTCCTCGGCGAAGCCGAGCCGCAGGGTTCGGCGCATCGGTGCGGAGGCGTCGACCTCGGTCTTGAGCCAGGCCAGGGAGGGTGACGGAGCCCGCGCCAGGCCGAAGGCGCGGCCAAGATCGACGAGGCCGGTCGGTTCGACCTCGATCGGGTGCCAGGCCTCGCCGGCCGGCGCGTCCTTCGCCGAGACGGTGCCGTTGCGGTCGTAGGCGGTAGGCGCCGAGGCGCGCCACGCCGTCACCGTCCCGGCCTCCACGGACGCGGCCGGGACCCTCGACAGGCCTGCCGAGGCGTGAGGATCGACGACGAGGTTCGCGTACACCGCCGGTCCCTTGAAGGCGAGGCCGCCGTCGCGTCTCAACCCCCACAGACGCGGCACGACCAGGGACGGCTCCGCGGCGTGGTTGACGTAGACCCGCATCCCGTCGCCGATGACTTCGACGTGCAGGTGGTTCCAGCTGGCGGGCGAGATCGGCGCCGGGCCCTGGTAGTTCGGGTAGATGTTCCACCCCATCATCGTGTGCGTGATCGGCGCGTACTGGATGCAGTCGTTCGCGGCCGGGCAGTCGGGATTGGCGCGCAGGTAGACGAACTCGCCCTCCGACGAACCCTCGCGGTGGAAGACCACGCCGGCGTCGTTGTAGCCGAGCGGCTTGATGTCGAAGTCGATGACGCCCGTGGAGAACCGCGCCGTCTTCGAGGCGGCCACCCCCTCGTTCAGCGTCATGGTCCCGCTCGGCATGCCCTCGTAGCGCGCGAACTCGGCAGCAGCGGCCTCGCCGCCCATGGACGGGATGGGCGGCTCCATCGTCCAGGCGTCGGCGGACATGGTGTAGGACGCCTTTCCGTCGGAAGGCGGCTCGACCGAGACGCAAGCGCTCGACGCGAGCAGGCTGATCGCACCGAGCAGTCCGACCAGCGGCGTCGTGCGGCTTCTCACCGGCTATTCCTGCCATACCTGCCGGTAGAGCTCGGCGATCGCGCTCGCGTCCGGCACCCGAGGGTTGTTGGCGGGAGACCCCGACGCGATCGCCTGCTCCGCCATCAGCGGCAGCAGCGACGTCCAGCGCTCCGGATCGATGCCGTAGCGACGCGGCGACGGCACCTCGAGCTCGAGGTTCTTCGCCCGCAGGGCCGCGACCAGGGCGTGGGCGGCGCCGGGGTCCGCGTCGTCGGGTGCCGCGATCCCCATCGCCCGCGCGCAGGCGGCGTAGCGGGCTTCCGCGCCGGGGACCGACCAGGCGGTGACGGCGGGCAGCAGCATCGCGTTGGAGAGCCCGTGCGCGACGTGGAAGTGCGCGCCGATCGGCCGGCTCATGCCGTGCACCAGCGCCACCGAGGCGTTGGAGAACGCCATCCCGGCCTGCAGCGCGCCGAGCATCATCGCCTCGCGCGCCGCCCGGTTCGACGGCTCGGTGCAGGCCAGCGCCACGTTGCGCCACAGCGCGCGCATCGCCGCCAGCGCCAGGGCGTCGGTGAACGGGCTCGCCTGCTTCGAGACGTAGGCCTCGATCGCGTGGGTCAGCGCGTCCAGCCCGGTATCGGCGGTCAGGCGCCAGGGCTTGGACAGGGTCAGTTCGTAATCGACGATGGCGATGCGCGGCAGGTAGGCCAGCCCCATGCAGAGCATCTTCTCCTGGCTCGCCTCGTCGGTGATCACCGTCACCCGCGTCGCCTCCGAGCCGGTGCCGGCGGTGGTCGGGACGGCGACGACCGGCAGGCCCGGCGCGTCCTGGAGGTGCGGGAACTTCAGCGCCCGCGGCGCCGCGTCGTGGCGCGCCAGCACCGCGACCATCTTCGCCGTGTCGATCGGACTGCCGCCGCCGAGGCCGATCACGCAGTCATGCTCGCCCTCGCGCAGCACCGCGAGCGCCGCCTGCACCGAGGCGACCGTCGGGTCCGGCACCACCTCGGCGAACACGCGCGACGCGATCCCGGCGGCGGCGAGGGTCTCGCGCACCCGGTCGAGCACGCCGCCGGTGGCCATGAACCGGTCGGTGACGATCAGCGGCGCGGCGAGGCCGAGCTGGCGCAGCGCGTCCGGCAGCCCGGCGAGCGCGCCGCCGCCCACGCGGAGCACCGCCGGCAGGTAGAGCGCCCTCATCACCCCTCCTCAGGCCAGCGGCTGCGCGTCCGGCACGCGCCGGCAGACCGGCACGACGTAGGGACCTTCCGGGATGAAGGCCACGTGCGGATCGCCGCTGCGTCGGATGCTGTCCTGGATCGCCGAGGCGACGTCGTCGATCACGGTGACGCCGGTGAGGCGCCGTTCCTCGTCGTCCAGCCCGGTGGCGTAGAGCTCGACCCGGCCGAGGCGCATCGGCTTGAGCTGCATCTCGGTCTGCCACTCGTCGATGTCGGCCAGCGACTTGGCGTTCAGCGTCGCGAGGAAGCGTTCGGCGCCGACCTCGATCAGGCGCGCCTGCGCGCGACGGAACTCGTCGCTGCCGAAACCCTCCGAGCACTCGGACAGCATGATCAGCGTGCCCCCCGGCATCAGGATGTCCAGCGGGGTCACCATGCCCTTGACCGTCTGGTAGTACGTCTTGTCGAGCGGGTAGCCGGCAGAGGAGGTCACCACCGTGTGGTAGCGGCGCGGCACCGCAACCTGGGTCGCGGCGGCGACGAACTCGACCGCCGCCAGGTGGCTGGCCACGATCTCGCCGAAGGTGACGCAGGCGAGGTCGCGATCCTCGTCCAGCACCGTGTTGAGCGCGTAGACCTCGCCGATGCGCCGCACGATCTCCAGCTGCTCGTCGTGCAGCGGGTTGCCGATCAGGTTGCACTGCACCGCGAGCGGGTCCTCCATGAAGCGCGCCGAGTGGAAGGTGCGTATCGTGGTGTGGTGCGCGACCCCGGGCGCCACCACCTTGCGTCCGCCGGACCAGCCCGCCATGAAGTGCGGCTCGACCAGGCCGGTGGCGATGCGCAGCTCCGCCTCGACGAAGCGGCGGTCGATGCGGATCGGCGTGCCGCGCGCCTCGGTGACGCCGAGATCCGCGTGCGCCGCGTCGTCGCGCGCGAAGTGGTTCTCCACCCGGATGTTCGCGAGCACCCAGTCGTCGCCGATCAGCTCGGCGAGCTCGTCGCCCTCGTTGGGCCGGTGCAGGCCGGTCGCGACCAGCACGGTGATCGCCTCGCGGGGGATGCCGCCCGCGATCATCGCCTCGATCATCGGCCGCAGGAACAGGCGGTTCGGCACCGGGCGGGTGATGTCGCAGACCAGGATGCAGGCGCTGCCGCGCCCGCGCACCAGTTCGCGCAGCGGCGCGCCGCCGAGCGGCCGCTCGAACGCCGTCGCGATGGCCGCGGCGGGATCGGCGAGTTTTTCCAGCCGGCGCTTGCGTATCACGGTGGCGTGGAGGGGTGCGGCGACCTGCAGATGCCCGCGCCCGAAGGAGAGACTGACCTGTTGCATGGCGCCGATGCTCTGCCGTTGCAGCGCGGTGTCAAGCGCGACCTGGCCGCGGCTCAGCCGCCTATGCTCTGCAGGCCGCCGAGGTAGGAGCGCAGGCAGTGCGGCACCAGGACCGAGCCGTCCGCCTGCTGGAAATTCTCCATCAGCGCGATCAGGGTGCGGCCGACCGCGAGGGCGGAGCCGTTCAGCGTGTGCACCCAGGCGGGGCCGCCGGCGCCGCGGAACCGCGCGTTCATCCGCCTGGCCTGGAAGTCGCGCGTGTTGGAGCACGACGACACCTCCCGCCAGGCCTGCTGCCCCGGCAGCCACGCCTCCAGGTCGTAGGTGCGCGCGGCACCGAAGCCGGTGTCGCCGGCGCAGAGCAGGACCCGGCGATAGGGGATCTCCAGCAGCTCGAACACCCGCTCGGCGCAGCCGGTCATGCGCTCGTGCTCGGCCTCGCTCTGCTCGGGTGCCGCGACCGAGACCAGCTCGACCTTGTAGAACTGGTGCTGGCGCAGCATGCCGCGGGTGTCCCGTCCCGCCGCGCCCGCCTCGCTGCGAAAGCAGGCCGACAGCGCGGCGAGGCGGATCGGCAGCCGCTCGCTGGCCACGATCTCGCCCGCGACCAGGCTGGTCAGCGGCACCTCGGCGGTCGGGATCAGCCAGCGTCCGTCGGTGGTGGCGAAGGACTGGTCGGCGAACTTCGGCAGCTTGTCGGTGCCGTACATCGCCGCCTCATGGACCAGCAGCGGCACCGAATGCTCGACGTAGCCGTGCTCGACGGTGTGCAGGTCGAGCATGAACTGGCCGAGCGCCCGTTCCAGCCGCGCCAGCGCGCCGCGCAGCACCACGAAGCGGCTGCCGGAGAGCTTGCCGGCGGCCTCGAAGTCCATCAGGCCGAGCGCCTCGCCGAGCTCGAAATGCTGCCGCGGCGCGAAGCCGAAGTTCCGCAGCGTCCCGCGCTGATGCACCACGACGTTGGCCTGCTCGTCGCGGCCGTCGGGCACCGCGGCATCGAGCCGGTTCGGCAGCTCGGCGAGCCTGCCGCGTATCAGCGCGTCGAGCCCGGCGGCGTCGCGGTCGAGGCCGTCGATCTCGCCGCGCAGCGCCACCGCCCTCGCCTCCAGCTCCGCGCTGTCGCCGCCGCCGCGCCGGATCGCGGCGATCTCGGCGGCGAGCGTCTTGCGCCGCGACTGCTTCTGCTGCAGCGCCGTCAGCGCCGCGCGCCGTGCCTCGTCGAGCCTGCGCAGCTCGCCCGCCGCCGGCGGCAGGCCGCGGCGCGCCAGGTCGGCGTCGAAGCCCGCCGGGTCGTCGCGCAGCGCGGCCAGGTCGTGCATCAGGCGGCCTCGTCCACCGGCTTGGGCTCGACCAGCCGCGCGGTGAAGATCGACACCTCGTAGAGCAGGATCAGCGGCACCGCGAGGCCGGTCTGGGTGATCACGTCGGGCGGGGTCAGCAGGGCGGCGACGACGAAGGCGGCCACGTAGGCGTAGCGGCGCATCTTCTTCAGCCCCTTCGAGCTGACGATGCCGACCTTGGCGCACAGCGTCAGCACCACCGGCAGCTCGAAGGCGATGCCGAAGCCCATGATCAGCTTCATCACCAGGCTGAGGTACTCGCTGACCTTGGCCTGCAGCTGGATCTGCAGGCCGTCGCCGCCGTTGTTGGTCTGAAAGCTGAGGAAGAACTTCCAGGCAAATGGAAATACGAAATAATACGCGAGCGCCGCACCGGCCAGGAACAGCACCGGCGTGGCGATCAGAAACGGCGCGAAGGCGCGCTTCTCGCTGCGGTACAGGCCGGGGGCCACGAAGATCCAGACCTGGCTCGCAACCACTGGAAACGACAGGAAACCGGCGCCGAACATCGCCACCTTCAAATAGGTGAAGAACGCCTCGTAGAGCGCTGTATAGATGAGATGCGGCTGCTCGCCCTTCTGGCGCATGATCTCGGCCAGCGGGTGCGCCAGGAACAGGTAGATGCGCGCCGAGAAATGGTAGCAGAGCAGGAAGCACAGGCCGAACGACACCGAGGACCAGAGCAGCCGGCGGCGCAGCTCGACTAGGTGCGCGAGCAGCGGCATCGGCTGGTCGTTGATCGGATCGTCGTCCAGGACCTTCTCCGCCGCCATGCGCCGTCGCTCAGTAGAGGTGCGACGCGGGACGGATCGTCCCGGGGGGCAGGAAGGCAGGTGCCGGTTCCGCCGCGCGCAGGCGGCGCAGGCGCCGCGCCGCCTCCGGCGGGATCAGGTTCGGCGCCGGGTCGTCGATCTCGGCCAGCGCGTCCTCGGCCGCGGCGCCGTCGGCCGCGCCCGGCGTCGCGCGGTAGCCGGCGTGACCGCCATGCAGCAGCGGCGGGCCCGCGACCATGGCGTCGCCGCCGGCTATCACCGGCGTGGCGGGCGGCACGCCCGGGATCGCCGCCGACGAGGCGGCCGGGATCGGGCTCAGCGGGTTCTCGACCAGGGTGCGCCGGATCGAGCCGTCGCCGTCGAGCGCCTTCATCACCTGGCCGCGCAGGTTCATGCTGCGCAGCTGTCGCAGCGAGTCGCGCGCCTCGCCCAGGTCGGCGTCGCGCACCATCTCGTCGACGTGGGTCTGGAACTCGCCGGCGAGCTTGCGACCCTTCTTCAGCAGGTCGGTGATCGCGCGGATCGCCGTCGGCATGTCCTTCGGCCCGATGAAGATCAGTCCGACGATGCCGATCAGCATGATCTCGGACCAGGCGAAGTCGAACATGCGGACCCGGGATCTCCGGCGGCGCGCGCGGCCGCCCTGCAGGATGTTGGCTCGATGCGGCTAGCTAGCACGCCTCCGGGGAAGCCGAAACTGCGGCCTCCTGCCCTGCCGCCTCCGGCGCTGCCGCGCCGGCCGGATCGAGCAGCAGCTCGTCGCGGCGCGGCAGCTCGCCCAGGTCGCGCAGGCCGAAATGGCTCAGGAAGCTCGGCGACGTGCCCCACAGTACCGGCCGCCCGGGCACCTGCTTGCGGCCGCGCGGCACGATCAGCGCCGCCTCCAGCAGCGCGTCCAGCGTCGACTGGCCGAGCGACACGCCGCGTATCTGCTCGATCTCGGTGCGGGTGCAGGGCTGGTGGTAGGCGATCACCGACAGCGTCTCCATCGCCGCCCGCGGCAGCCGGCGCGGCCGGTGCATCACCCGGGTCAGGTGCGGTGCCAGGTCCGGCGCGGTGCGGAACTGCCAGCCGCCGGCCACCTCGACCGGCCGCACGCCGCGACCGGCGTAAAGCGCCTGCAGCGCATCCAGCACCGCCCGCACGGCGCGCGCACCCTCCGCCTCGTCCTCCGGCACCGCGTCGTGCGCGCGCAGCAGCTGCAGCAGCGCCTGCTCCCGCACCGGCTCGCTGCTGGCGAACAGCAGCGCCTCGGCCAGCCGCACCGCGAACGTCCCGTCGCTCACTCGGCGGCTTCCCGCCGCACCATCTCCGCCGCCGCCGGAGACCGGCTGCGTCGCAGCAGGATGGCGCCGAACTGCCGTTCCTGCTGCAGCTCCACCGCGCCGCTGCGGGCCAGCTCCAGCCCGGCGAGCAGCGTGCCGGCCAGGGCCGCGCGCCTCTCCCGCTCGTCCGCGCGCTGCGGCACCGCCATCCACTCGGGCAGGAAGCGCTCCAGCGCGCACCACCCGGCCTCCGGCTCGCCGAGCCGCAGCCGCCGCCGCGCCCGGGCGTGCCGCATCGTCCAGAAGGCCGGCGGCCGCGGCCGGTAGCCGCGCCTCCTGGCGGTGCGTCGCATCGCCGCCATGTAGCCGCCGAGCAGCTGCGTCAGGTCGAGCGACAGGCCGGAGCGGTCGATCTCGGTCAGGACCTCGGCGGCACCGCGGGCGAACACCGCGTGGCCGAGGCGGTCGCGTCCCTCGAGCCAGGCGGCGGCGCGTCCGACATGGGCGAGTTCGGCCAGCCGCGCGGCCAGCAGCTCGGCCGCCGCCTCGCCCGCCTCGGGCGTCCCGGGGTCCTGCGGCAGCAGCAGCCGCGACTTCAGCCAAGTCAGCCAGGCCGCCATCACCAGCCAGTCGGCGGCGAGCTCGAGGCGCAGCTGACGCCTGGCCTCGACCACCGCGAGGTACTGCTCGACCAGCCGCAGGATGGAGATGCGCGCGAGGTCGACCTTC
>CAXTNB010000117.1:0-2965 GCA_964245385.1 uncultured Acetobacteraceae bacterium
CGCCTGATTTCATGATGATTCCAGAACGACACGCGGGACGGCGGATGCCGTGCGCGATCAGGGTCGGTGCCTGCCACGGTCCGTAGACGCGTGGGCGCCACGACGTCCCGGTCCCGATCGAGGAGGCGGTCCTTGATCCGGGGGTCGAACCCGCCGCACCGCTCGGCGGCCGATGATCGTCCGACATCGCGAACACGGAATCGTGATAGGTCTCGCTTCCATCATGTTGTTGCACAAGCGTCCAAATTTAAATACCTGTTAGCGACCAAATCTCAAAAATCTATTAACGTCTTATTCTTGATCACCGATGCCGACGTGCCGTTGAAGTGTATCGCTCGAGGGTCAGCATGATACCGCAGGATGAGATCGGCGAGCTATCGCAGCGTCTTGAACCGCTGCGTGAATTACTTGATCTGCATCCACTATACGGTCGCCTCGACTGTTCAGCGGCGTTGCGGATCTTCATGGAGCACCATGTTTTCGCGGTGTGGGACTTCATGTCTCTGCTCAAGGGACTGCAGCGTGCCCTCACCAGCATCGAGCTGCCCTGGCGGCCGGTCGGTGATCCGCTCACGCGGCGACTGATCAACCAGCTGGTGCTCGAAGAAGAGAGTGACGAGATCGACGGCGTCACGATCGGTCATTTCGAACTCTACCTGCGGGCGATGGAACAGGTCGATGCCGATACGCGGCCGATCCGTCACCTCGTGGCCCTGGTCGAACAGGGCGTGGCGCTCGACAAGGCACTGCTGCTCTGCGGTGCCCCGGCCGCGGCGCGAGCCTTCGTCGGCACCACGTTCGCGCTTCTCGCGAGCGGCAAGCCGCACGTCATCGCGGCGTCATTCACCTTCGGACGCGAAGACTCGATCGCCCTGATCTTCGAGAACCTCGTTCGGGTGGTGCGACACGACGGCGCCGAGCCCAGCCTGTTCGTGCAGTACCTGCAGCGGCACGTCGAGCTGGATGGCGACGATCACGGCCCCAAGGCGATCGCCATGCTGCGGCAGCTCTGCGGTCATGACCCGGAGCGTTGGCAGGAGGCCACGGCCTCTGCCGTGCGGTCGCTCGAGGCGCGCGTCGCGTTCTGGAGCGCCATCGCGGAGACGGTCGCGTCGACCGTCTCCGACCTGCCTCTCGCCGTCGCCTAGCGACCCAGGTCGATCACGCGGGACGGTCCGATACCCTCGGCTGGAGTGCTGGAGCATGTCGGACCTGAGGCCTGAGACGCTCTCGATCCATGCCGGCTACGAAGGCGACCCGGGGACGCACGCCTGTGCCGTTCCGATCTATCAGACCGTGGCGTTCGAATTCGACAGCGCCGATCACGGTGCGGCGCTGTTCAATCTCGAAGAGCCGGGAAACATCTATACCCGCATCGGCAATCCCACCAACGCGGTGCTGGAGAAGCGTGTCGCGGCCCTGGAAGGTGGCGTCGAGGCGCTGAGCGTCAGCGCCGGCGCCGCTGCGGTGCACTACGCGCTGATGAACCTGGTCGATGCAGGCAGCAATTTCGTCTCGTTGCCATACCTGTACGGTGCGACCCTGACCCTGTTCGCTCACCTGTTCCGGGCGCAGGCGGTCGACGCGCGGTTCGCCGACAGCGGTGATCCGGCAGACGTGGAACGGCTGATCGATGGCACCACGCGGGCCATCTATTGCGAGAGCGTCAGCAACCCGGCGGGCCATGTCGCGGATCTCGCCCGGCTGGCCGAGGTCGCCCACCGCCACGGCGTGCCGCTGATCGTGGACAACACGGTGGCGACGCCGATGCTGCTGCGCCCGATCGAGCACGGCGCCGACGTGGTGGTCCATTCGTTGACCAAGTTCCTGGGCGGTCACGGCACCTCGCTTGGCGGCATCATCGTCGATGGCGGCCACTTTCCCTGGTCCCGTCACGCGGACCGCTTTGCGATGTTCTCACGGCCAGAGCCCTCCTACCACGACGTCGTCTATACCGAGCAGTTCGGCGCCGCCGCCTACGTGGCCCGGTGCCGCACCGTCTGCCTGCGCAACACCGGCGCCACCCTGTCGCCGCTCAACGCCTTCCTGATATTGCAGGGGATCGAGACGCTGCCGCTGCGCGTCGAGCGGCACGTCGCCAACGCTCGACGGGTCGCCGACTTCTTGCGCGCCGATCCCCGGGTCGCCTGGGTGAATTACGGCGGCCACCTCGAA
Source organism: uncultured Acetobacteraceae bacterium (assembly GCA_964245385.1). Classification (GTDB taxonomy): domain Bacteria; phylum Pseudomonadota; class Alphaproteobacteria; order Acetobacterales; family Acetobacteraceae; genus Lichenicoccus. The sequence continues at coordinate 2,176 of CAXTNB010000117.1, forward strand.
CATCCGCAGCACGCGCTGGTGCGCCGCTACCTCGGCGGCCGGTTTCCCTCCCTGCTCACCTTCGGCGTGCGCGGCGGCTTCGAGGCGGGCCGTGCCTTCCTCGATGGACTTCGTCTGTTCAAGCGTCTGGTCAATCTGGGGGACGCGAAGTCGCTCGCCACCCACCCGGCCTCGACCACGCATCGGCAGCTCACCGAGGCCCAATGTCGTGAGGCCGGCATCACGCGCGAGACCGTCCGCCTCAGCGTCGGCCTCGAGCACATCGACGACATCCTGGCCGACCTCGACCGCGCCCTGTCGGTCGCGGCAATGCCGCGCCTCGCGCCGGTGGAGAGCTAGCGTGACGATCCGCCTGGCGACGGTTTCGATGGAACGCGTCGCGGCCAGGGTGCCGCGCCCGCTGCGCTCGAGGCCGATCGTGGTCGGGCTGCTCAACAACATGCCGCCCGCGGCACGTGCGCGGACGGTGCGCCAGTTCAGCCGGCTGATCAGTCTGGCGATGCCGACGATGGCGGTGGAGTGGCGCCACTACGGGCTGGGTCCGGACCGGGACCTCGGCGTGTCGGCGCAGGCGGCCGACGCCGTCGCCGACTTCGCGTATTGCCCTCCGAACCTGCTGATCGTCACCGGGGCCGAACCGACCCGAGCCGAACTGTCCCAGGAGCCGTTCTGGGACGATCTGGTCACGCTGCTCGATTGCGCCGAGCGGAACCGGGTTCCGGTGATGCTGTCCTGCCTCGCCGCACATGCCGGCCTGCTGCATTGGGACGGCATCGTCCGTCGCCGCCTC
>CAXTNB010000117.1:2975-6278 GCA_964245385.1 uncultured Acetobacteraceae bacterium
CCGCATTCCCGCACCAACGACGTCGATCCGACGGCACTGGAGCGTGCCGGCTACCTCATCCTGACACGGGGCGAGGCGACGGGTGCCGACATGTTCGTCCACCCGCGCGGCGGCGGCGTCCTGTGCCTGCAGGGCCATCCCGAATACGATGCGGACACGCTGCTGCGCGAGCATCGGCGCGACGTCTACCGCTACCTGCGCGGCGAGGCGGATCGCTTCCCGGCCGTGCCGTGCAACGTGGTCGCTCCGGCGGTGGCGGCCGAGCTGGCCGGCTTCGGCCGACGCGCCGCTCGGCAGCGCGATACCGCCTCGACCAGCGCCTACCTGGACCGGCTGCCGCACGGACTCGCGCCGTGCCGCTGGGATCAGGCAGCGACGGTGGTCGGCAACTGGCTGCGTCGAACCTTGACCTCGGTCGGTATCCCCCGGATGGTCGAAGTGGCGGCGGCCGCGCGATGACCGGGCCGCTCGATCGCGGGCCGTGCGGGGCGGCTTCGATGGGCACGCGACGATGCTGAGCGCGGTTCGGGCGATCCAGGGGGAGCAATCCACGACTCAGGCGCTGCTGACCGACATCTTCGAGGACTTGCTGGATCGGGCTCCCGTCCATCCCGACGAGAACTTCTTTGAACTGGGCGGATCATCCGTGCTCGCCATCTCGCTCATCCTCGAGATCGAGCGGATGACCGGACACCAGCTGCCGGTCGCGGCGATCTACGATGCGCCAAGCGTCCGCTCCATGGCGGCGCTTCTCGCCGATCAAGCCCTGCCCGAGTTCTCGCCGCTGATCTCGTTGCGGGAGGGCACCACGTCGGCCTGCCTGTTCCTGGTGCACGGGCTGGGCGGCTCGGCGATCGAGCTGCGTCATCTCGCCAAGCAGATCAACGTCGAGTTCAACGTCTACGGCATCCAGGCCTTCGGCTTGTGCAACGCGGCGCCGCACGATTCCGTGGAGGCGATGGCGGCGGCCTACGTCGAGGAGATGCTGCGAGTGCAGTCGACCGGCCCGTACGTTCTCGCCGGCTACTCGTTCGGCGGCCTGGTGGCGTTCGAGATGACCAGGCTGCTCGAACGACGCGGTTCGACGGTTCAGTTCCTCGGGCTCATCGACTCCTATCCCGACAACGGCATCACGATCGGGCGCCTGTTCTCGCGGCTCGCCATGATCATGCGGGCGCCCGCCGACGAGCGCCTCGCGGTGTTGAGCAGGATCAGGGAGAACCTGATATTTCGGCTTCGAAAGCGGCTCGGGCTTTCGCTGGCGCAACCGTCGTCAGGCACGCCGCGACTCCCGCAGGCCATCGCCGACGTCAACCTGATGAACAAGATCGCCCTGCACGGCTACCGTCCGGTCCGGCTCGCGCGCGAAGTCATCTTCTTTCAGCCGAACTCGCCGATCGAGATCCTTCCCGCGGATCCGCGTCCGATCTGGCGGCGGCTGGTGGGCAAGCTGACGATCGAGAAGATCCCCGGCGACCACTACTCGCTGATGCAGGCCAATGCGGACTGCCTCGCGGCCGCCCTGAACAGGAGCCTCGACGCGGTGCTGCAGCACGCATGACCTCGAGCACGATGCCGAGCCTGCGGATCATGTCCGGACAGCGCGCCTGGCTGCTTCGTGGGCCGGATCTGGAGCTCTCCGTCGGCGACGTCTGGCAGGCGATCGCCTCCTCGTTGCGCGCCACCGCATCGTCCTGTCGCCTGCGATGCGGCGATCTAGCCTTGACCGGCGGCGAACTGCTGCTCGGCGTCGAGCCGTTCGGATCCCTGCCGTCGGGCAGCCGGATCGGCGTGCACGTCAAGCGGTCGGCGGCCATGGTGCAGGCCGTGCTCGCGATCTGGAGCCGCGGTTCCACCTACGTGCCGCTGGCGACCGACCTGCCCGGCGCGCGTCTGGCCGCGATGATCGAGGCCTGCGCGCCCGCCGCGATCGTGACGGATCAGGATCCCGTCGCGTTCCGCCGCTATCGTGTGGCCTCGTCGCGTCAGCTGCACGGCCTCCAGCTGTTCATCCTGGTGCGCGCGACGCACGACGACGAACACGACCCGCCAGGGACTGCCGCCGCGCCGCCGGAGGCGGGACCGGCCGCGTACCTGGCGCACACCTCAGGCACGACCGGCGTGCCGAAGGCAGCCCGCATCTCGCATCGCGCGCTGCTGAACCGGATCGAGGTCATGCGCGAGATGATCGCGCCGTCCGCAACCGACGTGATCCTGTTCAAGACGTCGTTGGCCTTCGACGTGCACGTCTGGGAGTTCGTGCTGCCCCTGGTCGCCGGCTGCCTGCTCGTCATCTACCCGCAGGACCGCTTCTTCGACCTGCGTGCCGTGGCCACCCTGCTCGCCGAGCAGGGCGTCACCATCGCCGGCTTCGTTCCGAGCCTGCTGAAGGGGTTGCTGGACCGGCCGGACTTCATCGCGCGCAACCGGCTGCGGGTGATGTTCTGCGGCGGCGAGCGTTGGGATCCGGCGCTGGCGCGCAAGTTCCGCCAGCGTCTTCCCCGCTGCGCGCTGCGCAACTCCTACGGTCCGGCGGAGACGACGCTCGCCGTCGCCAACTGGCTGGTGCCGGAAGATCCGGCGTCGGGCAGGATCGAGCTGGGAGCTCCGCTGGCCAACACGGTGTTCATGATCGAGGAGGTCACGTCGGAGAACGAGCTCGTGCTCGGCGTGCTGTGCATCGGCGGTGCGCAGGTCGCGGACGGATACCTGTCGCGGCCGGACCCGGACCCGTTCTTCACCATGACCGTGGACGGCATCGCGATCCGTTTCTACCGCAGCGGTGATCTCGTCGAGTTGAACACGCGGACGCGCGCCTTGACGTTCAGGGGACGCGTCGACCACCAGGTGAAGGTGAACGGCGTCCGGATCGAACTGGATGAGATCGAGGCGGCGATCCTGACGCTGCACGACATCGAGGCGTGCGTCGTGGTGGTGATGACCAGGAACGACGACCGGTTCCTGCTCGCGACGTTCAAGACGGTGGGCAACGTCGCCCTCGATGCCTCGCAGCTGCGCAAGCGTTGCCAGGACCTGCTTCCGGCGACGCATCTTCCCGCGGTGTTCCGTCAGCTCGACGCCTACAGGCTCACGATCAACGGCAAGCTCGACCGCGCCTGGGTGGAGGCTGCGGTGACCTCGCAGCTCGCCATCAGGTCGGCCGCCGGCGCTCCCGCCTGACTCAGCGTCGGGCGGCGTCGATGCCGCCGGCAGGACGCACCGGCCGCGCGACCTCGTTGCGGCGGAACGGCGGCAGCGTCCAGGGCGGATCGTAGAACCAGGTGACCGGCGGACCATCCTCTC
>CAXTNB010000117.1:6288-7875 GCA_964245385.1 uncultured Acetobacteraceae bacterium
GCCGTGGCGAGCGCCGCGTCGAGCCTGGCCGTCTGCGCGGCCACGGTGGCCGGCGTCGCCAGGCCGGAGAAGCGCAGCACCGCCACCGTGCGCGAGGGCAGCGAGAGCAGCGTCACCCGCGGATCGAGCGGCCGCGGCGCCGTCGCCTCGGTCATGCCGGCGGGCAGGAAGAAGCGGATGATCCAGGCGCGGCCGGAACCCGCACCGGGTGCCGCGCTCTGCGCCACCGGCGCCGTCATGGCGATCTTCTCCGAGGCGGCCTGCGTCGCGACCGCGCTCCTGCCGATCGCCGCGTGGCGCAGGTTGCGGCCGAAGATGTAGGCCGCGAGCCGCCGGAAGCCCTCGGCCCGCACCGCCTCCTCGCCGCCCTGCACCGTGGTCTCGGCGACCAGCACCGGCGCGTAGCGGCGGATCTCCACCCGCCCGACCTGGTCGATCACGGTGGCCGCGGGCTCGGGCGTGCCGTCGCGTATGCCGACCACCGAGCACGCACCGAGTGCCAGCTGCGACAGCAGGGCGGTCACCGCCATCGGCTTCATCCCCATCGCGTGTCCCGAGCTCCCCGGCGCGGCAGCTTGCGCACGTCGGCCGGAGACGCGCCAGCCGTGCCGGCCGTCAGCTCAGCACGATGCCGCCGCACACGTTCAGCGACTGGCCGGTGACGAAGGCCGATGCGTCCGAGGCGAGGAAGCAGGCCGGTCCCACGACGTCCTCCGGCTGGCCCAGCCGGCGCAGCGCGGTGACGCCGACCCAGCGATCGATGTTGGCCTGATCGGACAGGTTGGTGCGGCCCATGTCGGTGACGATGATGCCCGGGCAGACGCAGTTCGCGGTGATGCCGAACTGCCCCACCTCCTGCGCCAGCACGCGGGTGAAGCCCATGATCGCGGCCTTGCTGGCCGAGTAGTGCGCCTGCTCCGGCGCGCCGTGCTTGCCGCCGATCGAGGCGATGTTGACGATGCGCCCGTAGCCGGCGGCGCGCATGTGCGGCAGCAGCGCCTGCACCACCAGGAACGTCCCCTTCGCGTTGACGTCCATCACCGCGTCCCAGTGCTGCTCCGGCAGCGCCTCGACCGTGCCCGCGATCAGGATGCCGGCATTGTTGACCACGGCGTCGATCCGCTCCGTGCGCGCGATCGCGTCCTCGACCATCGCGCGCACCTCGGCACCATCGCTGACGTCGGCGTAGAGGGCGATGCCGCGTCGCCCGGTCGCCTCGATCTCGGCGGCCACCGCTTCTAGCTCCGCGCGCTGGCGCGTGATGTCGTTGACCACCACGTCGAAGCCGTCGCGCGCGAGGCCGAGCGCGATCGCGCGGCCGATGCCGCGGCTGGCGCCGGTGACCAGGGCCGTGCGGCCCGCCTTGTCTGCCATCTCATCCTCCCTCAGAAGAAGCGGATCTCGCCGCGCAGCACCGCGAGGCTGACGGCGGCGATCATCACCACCCCGCGCACCTCGTTTTGCAGGTAGAACGGCGCGCCGAGCAGGTTGAGCCCGTTATCGAGCATGCCGATGATGATCACGCCGACCAGCGTGCCCTGCACCGTGGCGCGGCCCGGCTTGAAGGCGGTCATACCGAGGAACACC
>CAXTNB010000118.1:0-1247 GCA_964245385.1 uncultured Acetobacteraceae bacterium
CCTTCATCCGCGCCTGCATCGGGCGGAACCGGGTGGCCTCGATGATCTCGCGCACGTCGTCGACGCCGGTGCGCGAGGCGGCGTCCATCTCCAGCACGTCGGGATGGCGGTCGGCGAGGATCGCGGTGCAGTTCGGGCAGACGCCGCAGGGGTCGGCGGTGGGGCCGCCGCGTCCGTCCGGGCCGATGCAGTTCAGCGCGCGGGCGATGATGCGCGCCGTCGTGGTCTTGCCGGTGCCGCGCACCCCGGTGAGCATGAAGCCGTGCGCGACGCGGCCCAGCGAGAAGGCGCGGCGCAGGATGCGCACGGTGGCGTCCTGGCCGATCAGCTGCTCGAAGCGCACCGGGCGATAGGCGCGCGCCAGCACGCGGTAGGGCGCGGCGGAGACGGCGGGGGCGGCATCGCCGAACAGGCCGGGACCGGCCGGTTCCGGTTCCGGCAGGCTGTCGGACATCGGATCGGGAGTCACGGCGGCGGCGGGCTCACGACGGGCGTTCTCCTCAGGATCGGGAAGGGCGGGATCACGAGGAAGGCAGGAGCCGGTCCGAAGTGGTGGGAGGCCGAACGACGACCCGAGCGGAAACTCGCTGCGGCTGCTTCCTTCCGGACCTGACCGGATTGGCAAGGCGCCCGTCCGTCGCCGACCCCCCGGGGGCACCTTAACATGCGAACCGGGTTGGGTCACAAGAGGGCTCGCCCCACGCAGATGCGAGAGCTCGCGCGATGCACGCCAACTTCTACTCGGGCAGTCCGCTGGACCGCGTGGCACTGCGTCGCGACGACCCGGACGACATGCGTCGGCTGCTGGGCGACCCGGACAGCCTGTTCATCCCGGTCTGGCGCGACCAGCACCTGGTGACGGGGCTGCCCGAGGATCCGGACACGCTGCGGGTCGGCATGCCCAGCCGCGCGGCCCTGGGCGTCGAGCTCGAGCCGCTCGCGCGCCATCCCTGGGTGCTGCTCGGCCTGCTCGGCGAGCGCGCGGTGTTCGCGCTCGACCTGGCGCTGCTCGACGATCCGGCCGGCCTGATCCCGCCCGGGTTCGGCCGCTTCGAGCCGCTGCGGCCGCTGGCGCCGCTGCTGCCGGGCGCGGAGGCGGCGATGCTGGCGCACGCGCGGGGCATGCTGCACTGGCGCCGCCGCCACCTGTTCTGCGGCCGCTGCGGCGCGGCCACGGTGCCGGAACAGGGCGGCGCCCGCCTCGGCTGCCCCGCCTGCGGCCTCGAGCACTTCCCGCGCACCGACCC
>CAXTNB010000118.1:1257-4048 GCA_964245385.1 uncultured Acetobacteraceae bacterium
GACCCGGTGGTGATCATGCTGGTGCATCGCGACGACCGGGCGCTGCTGGCGCGCGGCACGCGGTTTCCCGGCACCCGCCTGTTCTCCGCCCTCGCCGGCTTCGTCGAGCCCGGCGAGAGCGCCGAGGAGGCGGTGGCGCGCGAGGTGTTCGAGGAGACCGGCATCCGGGTCGGCCGCATCCGCTACCATTCGAGCCAGACCTGGCCGTATCCGAACTCGCTGATGCTGGGCTTCCTCGCCGAGGCCGCCGACGGCGCGCTGACGCTGGACCCGAACGAGATCGCCGAGGCGCACTGGCTGACGGCGGACGAGCTGCGCGCCACCGCCGCCGGGCGGGGCGGGCCCGACATCGAGCTGCCCGGCGCGACCGCGATCGCGCGCAGCCTGGTCGAGGCCTGGCTGGCCGAGCGCGCGTGAGCCGGTCCGAGAGCCTGCTCAAGCAGCGCGAGGACGGCTTCGAGCTGCGTCGCGGCGCCGTCGTGATGCGCGTCGCGGCGCTGCGCCACGACGTGCTGCGGGTGCGCATCGGGCGCCAGGGTAGCCTGCCGGAGGATGCCTCCTGGGCGGTGCTGCCGGAGGCGCGCGCGTCGCACGTCGCGGTGCGCCCGCAGGCGGACGGGTTCGAGACCGACGCGGCGCGCGCCCTGATCGACCGTCGCACCGGCGCGCTGACGATAAGCGACCGGTCCGGCCGCATCGTCTGCGCCGACGCGGCGGGGGCGGCGTTCACCGCCGACGGCGCGAGCGGCACTCCGGGCTTCCGCCTGGTCAAGACGCTGCCGGCGGCGATGCACGTCTTCGGCCTGGGCGAGAAGGCGGGCGGCCTGGACCGGCGCGGCCGCAGCTTCGTGCTGTGGAACACCGACGCCTACCGCTACCAGGAGAGCAGCGACGCGCTCTACAAGAGCATCCCGTTCTTCATCGGCTTCGAGCGCGGACGCGCCCACGGCGTGTTCCTCGACAACAGCTTCCGCACCAGCTTCGAGTTCGGCGTGCAGCACCCCGACCGGCTCTCCTTCGGCGCCGACGGCGGCCCGATCGACTACTACGTCATGACCGGGCCGACGCCGAAGGCGGTGCAGCAGGCCTATGGCTGGCTGACCGGCACGCCGCCGCTGCCGCCGCTGTGGTCGTTCGGCTTCCAGCAGTCGCGCTACAGCTACGGCTCCGCGGCCGAGCTGCACGCCGTCGCCGACCGGCTGCGCCGCGAGCGGATCCCGTGCGACGTGCTCTGGCTCGACATCGACGCGCTCGACCGCAACCGGCCGTTCACGATCGATCCGTCGGCGTTCGCCGACTTCCCGGCGACGGTGCGGCAGCTCGAGCGGCAGGGCCTGCGCTGCGTCGTGATCGCCGACCTGCACGTGCCCTGGCTGCCCGGCGAAGGCTACCCGCCCTGCGACGGCGGCATCGAGGGCGATCATTTCGTGCGCGACGCCGCGGGCGACACCTATGTCGGCAGGGTCTGGCCGGGCCCCTGCGCGTTCCCCGACTTCACCCGTGCTGCCACCCGCGAGTGGTGGGGCACGCTGCTGCGCGGGATGCTCGGCGACGCCGTGGCCGGCATCTGGAACGACATGAACGAGCCCTCGGTGTTCGGGGTCGCCAGCCGCACCATGCCGCTCGACGTGGTGCACCGCATCGAGGAGCCCGGCTTCGCGCCGCGCCCCGCCAGCCACGCCGAGATCCACAACGTGTTCGGCATGCAGAACGCGCGCGCCACCTTCGAGGGCATGCTGGCGGCGCGGCCGGACCGACGTCCCTACGTGATGTCGCGCGCCGCCTATGCCGGCGGCCATCGCAGCTGCGTCACCTGGACCGGCGACAACTCGTCGAGCTGGAACCACCTGCGCATGAGCACGCCGATGCTGCTCGGCCTCGGGCTCGGCGGCTTCGCCTTCGCCGGCTGCGACCTCGGCGGCTTCGCGGGCTCGCCGCCCGCCGACCTGCTGACGCGCTGGCTCCCGCTCGGCATGTTCAACCCGATCAGCCGCGACCACAGCGACAAGGGCACCCGTGCCCAGGAACCCTGGGTGGACGGCCCGGCGCACACCGCGATCCGCAGGCAGGCGATCGAGGAGCGCTACCGGCTGATGCCCTACATCTACACGCTGGCCGAGGAGGCGGCGCGCACCGGCTTGCCGATGATGCGGCCGCTGTTCATGGAGTTCCCGGACGCCGCCGGCGGCTACCCGCTGGACCTGGAGCAGCAGAACCAGTTCATGTTCGGCAGCGCCCTGCTGGTGGCGCCGGCACCGTTCCCGGAGGCGCTGGACCGCTACCAGGTGATCCTGCCGCCGGGCGACTGGTACGAGTACTGGAGCGGGCGCAGGCTGGCGGACCCGGCGCCGGCCCTGCTGGTCGGCGGCAGCGGCACGCTCACCGGGTACGACGCGGATCCGGCGCAGGCGCCGCGTCGCGACGACCGCACGCCCGCGCTCGACCGGCTGCCGGTCTACGTGCGCGCCGGCAGCGTCATCCCGCGCCAGCCGCTGGTGCAGAGCACCGCCGAGACGCCGCGCGGCGCCCTGCAGCTCGCGATCTATCCCGGCCCCGACGCCGAGGGGTCGATCTACCTGGATGACGGGATCAGCCACGCGTATCGCCACGGCGACTTCCTGCGCATACGCGTGACCTGCGAGACGGCGCCGGGCGCGCTGCAGGTCCGCGTCGGCCGTCAGCAGGGCCGCTTCGTTCCCTGGTGGCAGGAGCTGGAACTGGTGCTGCACGACGTCGGCACCGCCCCCGGAAGCGCGACCGCGGACGGCGAGCCGATCCAGGATGTCCGTCA
>CAXTNB010000118.1:4058-7870 GCA_964245385.1 uncultured Acetobacteraceae bacterium
CTGCTGAAGATCGAACTCCCTGGATGACGGGGATCCGGGGCCTCGGGCCCCGGCGGGTCCAGGGCGGCGCCCTGGCTGCTGGCCGGCGCCTCGGCCGCCGTGCTAACGTTCCCCCAGGAGAAGGACCGATGGGCGCATCCGGCCGACCGCGCGCTGCCGCACTCGGCCTGCTGCTGGGTCTCGGCGCCGCGGGTCCGGATCCGGCGCCCGTGCAGCTGAGCGACAACCGGCTCTCCCCTGCGCCGGGCAGTGCGGAGTCGCTCGCGACGTCGCAGGACGGTTCGGCGCGGCTGACCGTCCCGGTGATGATCGACGGCCACGGCCCCTACCCGTTCGTGGTCGATACCGGTGCCAACCGTTCGGTGATCTCGCGCGAGCTGGCGATCACCCTGAGGCTGCCGCCGGGACCTCAGGTGGCGCTCGACGATGCGCTGGTCCGCGAGCGTGTCGACACGGTGCTGATCGACCGGCTCGATATCGGCCGGCGGCAGATCCGGGCCGTGGATGCGCCCATGCTTCCGGCCAGCGATCTCGGCGCCGACGGCATGCTCGGCATCGACAGCCTGCGCGGCCAGCACGTGGTGCTGGACTTCGAGGGCAAGCGGCTGCTGGTCGCGCCGTCCGGCCGTGTGGACGACGACTTCGCCGCCAACGCCACGATCGTCCAGGGACGCAGGCGTTTCGGGCAGCTGGTGCTGGTCGACGCGGAGAGCCAGGCCAGACCGATCTTCGTCATCCTGGATTCCGGCGCGCAGAACACGATCGGCAACGCGGCGCTGCGCCGGCTGATGCGCTTCGGGGAGGGACGCGGCGCCCGGCTGCCGGAGGACCGGCTGATCAGCGTGACCGGCAAGCAGACCCCCGCCGAGATCGACGAGATGCCCGAGATCCGTCTCGGCGAGGTCACCATCCAGCACGCGCCGGTGGCCTACGCCAGCCTGCACACCTTCACCCAGTTCGGCCTCGACGACACGCCGGCGCTGCTGCTCGGCATGGACGTGCTGCGCGTGTTCCGCAGCGTGTCGATCGACTTCCGCAGGCGGCAGGTGCTGTTCGTGCTCCGCTGAGGCGAGCCGGGCCGCCTCAAGGGCGGTCGGCGCGGTCGCGGAACGAGGATCGCGGGTAGACGCCGAGGATGCGCGTCTCGTCGGAGAAGAAGCGCAGCTCGTCGAGCGCGCGCCGCAGCCCGCGATCGTCGGGATGGCTGTCGACGTCGGCCATGAACTGGGTCGCGGTGAAGGCGCCGTCGAGCATGTAGCTCTCCAGCCGGGTCATGTTGACGCCGTTGGTGGCGAAGCCGCCCATCGCCTTGTACAGCGCGGCGGGCACGTTGCGGACGCGGAACAGGATCGTCGTCATCGTCCCCGGCGTGCCGGCGGCCGGCCAGCGCGGCTCGCGCGCCGCGACGTAGAAGCGCGTGGTGTTGTGCGCGGCGTCCTCGACGTTGCGGCGCAGGATCTGCAGTCCGTTCAGCTCGGCGGCCAGCGACGAGGCCACCGCGGCCTCTTCGCGGCGCCCCCATCTCGCGACCAGCGCCGCGGCACCCGCGGTGTCCGCCTCGATCACCGGGGTGAGCCCGAGCTCGCGGATCAGGCGGCGCACCTGGCTCATCGCCACCGGATGGGTGTGCAGGCGCCTGAGCTCGGCGAGCGACACCCCGGGCAGCCCGATCAGGCAGTGCTCGACGCGCTGGAAGTGCTCGCCGACGATGTGCAGCCCGGCCTCCGGCAGCAGCGCGTGGATGTCCGGCACCCGCCCGGCCAGGCTGTTCTCGCAGGCCAGCATGCCGAGATCCGCACCGCCGTCGTGCACGGTCTCGATCGCGGTGGCGAAGGTGTCGCACGGCACCGTCTCCCAGCCCGGATAGGCGGTGCGGCAGGCGAGGTCGGAGTAGGCGCCGCGCTCGCCCTGGAAGGCGATGCGGCTCACCCGCGGTCTCCCGCCGCCAGGCGCGCGCGGGCGCGCTCGAGATCCGCCGGCGTGTCCACGCCGAACGGCGCCTCGGGGACCTGCGCCGCACCGATCCGCAGCCCCGCCTCCAGGGCGCGGAGCTGTTCCAGCTTCTCGCGCCGCTCCAGCGCGCTCTCCGGCAGGGCGACGAAGCGGGCGAGCGCCGCGCGCCGGTACGCGTACACGCCGATATGATGCCACAGCGTCCCCCCGCCCCACGGGATCGCGGCGCGCGAGAAGTACAGCACCGCCGCACTCGAGGCGCCCGGCGCGAAGGCGCAGGCCGCCTTGACCACCGAGGCGGCGGCGGCCTCCTGCGGCGAGGTGATCGGCGTCACCAGGGTGGCGATATCGAAGCCGGGGTCGAAGCCGGGATCGTGCAGCGGCGCCAGCGCCGCCCGCAGGTCCCGCGGCGGCAGTCCGGGCAGGTCGCCCTGTAGGTTGATGATCACGTCGTGCGCGCCGTCGGGATCGAGCAGCCGCGCCGCCGCCTGCACGCGATCCGACCCGGAGGGTAGCTCGGGCGGCGTCATCACCACCGTGCCGCCGGCGGCGCGCACCACCGCGGCCACGTCGTCGTCGCAGGCAGCCACCGCCACCGGGCCGATCGCGGCGACGCAGGCGCGCTCCAGCACGTGCAGGATCATCGGGCGCCCGGCGATGTCGGCAAGCGGCTTGCCCGGCAGGCGCGTGGAGGCCATCCGGGCGGGGATCAGCACCAGGGGATTCATCAGGTCAGCGGCGGCTCGGCTACGGGGGCTGCGGCACGATTGCCGCCCGGCTAGGCTTCCCATCGGGTCGGGCGCACCTTAGGAACGTGTCGCGGACAGCGCAACCGTGGCCCCGAGGGTCGCGCTGAGGGACTGCCGGGCGCGTGACCGGCGAGAGCGGCAGAGGATCGGCTGGACGGCATGGACAGCACCGAACTGAACAAGATCATGGCGGCGTTCCTGACCGCCGGCATCGTCTTCGGCCTGGGCGGCGTGCTCGGGGGCAAGCTGATCCACTCCGACCATCCCGAAAAACCTGCCTTCGTCATCGCCAGCGCCCTGCCCGAGGGCGTGCCCGCCGGCCCCAGGCAGGTGCCGATCGCCGCCCTGCTGGCGAGTGCGGATCCGGCCCGCGGCGGCGACGACGCGGCCAGGCAGTGCGCGTCCTGCCACAGCTTCACCAAGGGAGGGGCCACCCTGGTCGGGCCCAACCTCTACAACGTGATCGGCGCGCCGATCGCCGAGACCGCGGGCTACGAATTCTCGACCTCGCTGAAGGCGCACAAGGGCAAGTGGAGCTTCGAGGAGATGAGCGCCTGGCTCAAGGACCCGAAGGGCTACGCCGCCGGCACCAAGATGGCCTTCGCCGGCATCAACAGCGACAAGCAGCGCGCCGACGTGGTCGACTACCTGCGCACCCTGTCCGACAGCCCGCTGCCGCTGCCGCCGGTGCCCAAGCAGGCGCCGGCGCAAGCGGTCGCCGACAACGGCGCGCCCGCCTCGGCGGCGGCCGCCGGACCCACCTTCGTCGACCTGGTGCGCACCGCCGACGTCGGCGTCGGCCAGCAGGCGTCGCAGCGCTACTGCGGCGCCTGCCACAGCTTCGACCAGGGCGGCGCCAACATGGTCGGGCCGAACCTGTACGGCACCGTCAACAAGGCGATCGCGATGAGCGGCAGCTACAGCTACTCGGCGGCGCTGAAGGCGAAGCACGCCGCCTGGACCTACGACAACCTCAATGCCTGGCTGGTCGATCCCAAGGGCTACGCGCCCGGCACCAAGATGAGCTTCGCCGGCATCCCCAGCGAGAAGCAGCGCGCCGCGGTCGTCGCCTATCTGCGCCGCCTGGCGCCGAACCCGGCACCGCTTCCC
>CAXTNB010000119.1:0-6214 GCA_964245385.1 uncultured Acetobacteraceae bacterium
CGATGGAGTTCGGCGCCAGCGCCGAGGACGTGGCGCGGATCTGCCACGCCCATCCCACGCTCAGCGAGGCGGTCAAGGAGGCGGCGCTCGCCGCCGACGGCCGGGCGCTGCACATCTGACGTCGCGGCGGCCGCCCGGCCGGCGCGGTCAGCCGGCGTCCGCCACCCGGTCCAGCGCCCGGATCGCGTCGTCCGGCAGCGCGAGTGCCGCCGCGGCGAGGTTCTCGCGGAGGTGGCCGACCGAAGAGGTGCCCGGGATCGGCAGGATGTTGGGCGCGCGACGCAGCAGCCAGGCCAGCGCCACCTGCATCGGCGTGGCGTCGAGGCGGGTCGCGACGTCGGACAGGGTGGAGGATTGCAGCGGGCTGAACCCGCCGAGCGGGAAGAACGGCACGTAGGCGACGCCGTCGCGGGCGAGGTCGTCGATCAGGGCGTCGTCGTCGCGATGCGCCAGGTTGTACTGGTTCTGCACGCAGACGATCTCGCAGATCCGGCGTCCTTGCGCGACCTGCGCGGGCGTCGCGTTGCTCAGCCCCACGTGACGCACCAGTCCCTGGCGCTGCAGCTCGGCGAGTGCCGTGAGCGGCGCCTCGATCGACCCCTCGGCCGGACCGTGCACGCTGAACATGAGGCGGAGGTTCACCACCTCGAGCGCGTCGAGGCCCAGGTTGCGCAGGTTGTCGTGCACCGCCCCGGTCAGTTCCTCGGGCGAGAAGGCGGGGTTCCAGGACTTGTCGGCGCCGCGCACCGCGCCGACCTTGGTGACGATGACCAGATCGTCCGGATAGGGCGCCAGCGCCTCGCGGATCAGCTGGTTGGTGACGTGCGGGCCGTAGAAGTCGCTGGTGTCGATGTGGTTCACGCCGCTCGCGACCGCCTCGCGCAGCACCGCCAGCGCCGCGTCGCGATCCTTGGGTGGCCCGAACACGCCGGGGCCGGCGAGCTGCATGGCGCCGAAGCCGAGGCGCCGTACGCTGCGCTCTCCGAGGGTGAAGCTTCCGGACCGGTCGGTCGCGGTCTGGGCGGTGTCGGACATGATCTCCTCCTTCTCGACAGGACGCAGAACTGGGCGCTCGCGACGCACGCGATAATGGGGCGAATTCCGCACGGACCGTAGGGCCAGGCGGACAATGTCGGCATCCGGCGGCAGAACTGGGCGAGGTCGTTGAGGGGCCAGCCGCGTCGTGCGATACTCCGACCATAGGGGATGGGGTTCCCCCTTCAACCGCCCGCCCTCGGGCTGATGACTCCTGCCGATCCGGATCGAGCGTCCACGGGAGGAGCATGTCCATGGCATCACGGCCGCCTTCGTCGCACCGCATCGGAAGCCACGCCGGACGGGGGCCCGGCGCATGCTGAACTACGCCCTGATCGGCCTCGGCGGCGCGATCGGCAGCATCCTGCGCGCGTGGCTCGGCACCGCCGTGGCCGCACTGACCGGACCGAGCTTCCCGTGGGGCACGATCCTCATCAACGTCGTCGGCTCGTTCGTGATCGGCTTCTTCGGGACGCTGACCGCGACCGACGGCCGCTTCGCCGTGCCGTTCGACCTGCGCAGCTTCGTCATGGTGGGCCTGTGCGGCGGCTTCACCACCTTCTCCTCCTTCAGCCTGCAGACGCTCGAGCTGGCGCGCGACGGCCGGGCCGGACAGGCGATGGGCAACATCGTGCTCTCGGTGGTGCTCTGCCTGGCCAGCGTATCCGCCGGCTACGCGCTCGCCTCGGCGCTGCGCACCTCGCCCCTGGCGGCGACCGGCGACGCCGCAGCGGGCACGATGAGCCGCAGCACGGTGGTGGCACTGCATCGACCGGAGGCGGTGCCGGCCATGCTGGCGGCGGCGCGGCAGCTGATGGCGGGGGATGGCGGCCGGACCATCGCGCTCGCCATCGACGGACCCGTCCTGGCCGACCTGCAATCCACCGAGGAGGTGCTGACCCGGGAACGCCGGCAGGCGATCTCGGACCAGCGCCGCGACTGGGTGGGAGCGATGCGCGCGACCCTCGACCGCTGGGTGTCAAAGCAGCGTGCCGAGGGACACCGGGCGCGCTGGATCGAGGTCCGCGGCGACGGCGCGCTGGCGGTCGCGGAGCACGGCCGCAGCGCTCACCTGCTGCTGCTGGAACAGCAGCCGGGCGACGCGACCGCTCGTGGCCGGATCCATGCCGCGCTGGTGCACGCCAGGCGTCCGGTGCTGCTGGTTCCGACCGGCACGTCGGTTCCGTTCGGGCGCATCGTGGCCGTGGCCTGGCGGAACGACGCCCATCTCCGCGCCGCCCTGCGGACGGCGGCGCCGCTGCTATCCGAGGCGGAGCGGGTGGTGGTGCTGCGCGTCGGCGATGCGGCGGAGGATGCGGGTCTGGCGGAGGCGTTCGAGGGCCAGCGGTTCGAGGTCGCGACGGCAGCCACCCGGCAAGACGGCGACGTGGGTGCGCAACTGGTGGCGATGGCGCACGAAGCCGGCGCCGACCTGCTCGTCATGGGGAGCTACGGCCACGGCCGCCTGCGCGAGCAGCTCCTCGACGGCGCGACGGAAGGCGTGCTGCGCTGTGCGGATCTTCCGGTGCTCATGCAGCATCAGCGCGCCTGAGACGAGCCGCATCGCGGTCTGTGGCCGTCGATCAGCGCGAGAAGGCGACGGCGGCGAGATCGTCCGATATCGCCGAAACATCGCCCGCATCGGAGATCCGCGCGATATGGCCGTCGGGGCGGATCAGCACGAGGGTGCGATGCGTCGCGCCGTAGGCGCTGGCGAGCTGGCCGTGGGGATCGGCGACGTCGTCGGGGCCGGTCGGTCGTCCGACGACGTGGAGGATCCTGAGATCGGCGGGAGAGGCTTCGACCGCGGCCGCGGCGCCGAAGTTCAGCAGCGTGAAGCGGCCGCCGCGCGTCAGGTCGAACAGCCGGCGCTCGCCTTGCGCCGTCGTCAGCCCGGTCGCATCGGGTGCACGGTCGCCGGCGCGCAGCGCGGCGGTCTCGTCCCGGTCGTCGCGCGCCAGGGCGGAGCCTCGATAGCTCACGCCGAGCTGCGTCGTGCGCGCGTCGCGGTGGGTGGGGATGCCGTGCCGCTCGATCGCCTGCTTGAGGCGCGCGTTCGAGAGCGCGAGCACGCCGGCTGCGACCGGTCGCCGCTCCGCCTCGTAGCTGTCGAGCAGCGCCGGCGAGGCGCCGTTCGCGACCGCCGCGAGCTTCCAGGCGAGGTTGTGCGCGTCCTGGATGCCGGTGTTCATTCCCTGGCCGCCGGCGGGCGAATGGAGGTGCGCCGCGTCGCCGGCGAGGAACACGCGGCCCTCGCGGTAGCGGTCGACCAGGCGGACGTTGGCGCGCCACAGCGACGACCACTCCGGCTCGAGGAGCCGGATGTCGGTGCGGCCGCTGCGCCGCTCGAACGTCGCCTGCATGTTCGCCAGGCTGAGCTCGGGGTCCTGTCCCGGCGCGATGCCGGCCTGGTATTGGAAGGCGTCGGTCGAGGGCAGCGGGCAGAGGCTGACGAAGCCCTCCTCGTGCCGCCACATGTGCCAGGCGTCGCGGGAGGCGCCGTCGACCTCGAGGTCGGCGACGATCATCCGCACCGTCTCGCGGGTCTCGCCCTCGAACGCGATGCCGGCCTGCTTGCGGACGATGCTGTGGCCGCCGTCGCAGCCGACCAGCCAGCGCGCGAAGAGCGTCTCGGCCTCCCCGCCCTTGACGACCACCGCCGACACGCCCTCGTCCGACTGCGCGAAGCTGCCGAGCGCGGTGCCGAACTCGACCGCGCCGCCGAGCTCCGCCAGCCGTAGCCTCAGCGCCTCCTCGATCCGCCACTCGGGCGTGATCAGGCTCGCCGGATAGGGAATGTCGGGACGATCGCGCGAGGTCTCGGCGCCGCTCAGCGTCACCTGGCCGTCAGGAGCGGTCGAACGGATCGGCATCGCCATGCGGCCGTTGGCGATCACGCGACCGACGATGCCGAGATCGTCGAACACCTCGAGGGTGCGCGGCTGGACGCCCTTGCCGCGCGAGCCGGGCTGCGGGCCGGGAGCGGCCTCGATCAAGCGGAAGCAGACGCCGCTGCGGGCGAGCTCGCAGGCCATCGTCAGTCCGGTCGGGCCGGCGCCGACGATCAGCACCGTCGGCGCGTTCCCCGCCCGCGGCGACGGGTTCGCCTCGATGTCCGCGCGTGCCTTCCGATCGGGTCGGTCGTCCGTCACTGGGCAATGCTCACCTAAGAGTGTGATCCCTCTCTTAACGTGAACCAACTTGATAGGAGATGCAAGCCTCTCTAACCTCCACCGATGAGGACGGAAGATCGGGCTCCGGTCCGCCATCGACGGCGCGGCGAGCGGCTTGAAGCCGAACTGCTCGGCACCGCCTGGGACGAGCTGGTGGAGGTCGGCTTCGCCAACCTGACGATGGAGTCGGTCGCCGCGCGGGCGCGCACCGGGATCGCGGTGCTGTATCGCCGCTGGGCCAACAAGGGCGAGCTCGCGCTCGCCGCGATCGGGCACTACCGCAACAGCCACCCGGTCGATGTCCCCGACACCGGCACCCTGCGCGGCGACCTCCTCGCCGCACTGACCGGCATGGGCGAGGCGCGCGCCGCCTTCTTCGCCATCGCCGCGGCCACCGCCTTCTCGGGGCTGCTGGCAGACACCGGGATCACGCCTGCGCAGATGCGCGACCGGATCATGGGCGAGCAACGGCTCTCGCGTGTCCGGACCATCTACCGGCGCGCCCACGGTCGCGGCGAGATCGACCTCGACCGCGTTCCCTCCGCCGTGCTCGCCCTGCCGTTCGACCTGGTGCGCCACGATCTGCTCATGGACGTGGCAGCACTGAAGCTTCCGCGCATCGTGTCGATCATCGACGAGATCTTCCTGCCTCTCGTCCGCCAGTACGACGGAGCGGGCCCGGCAGGAGCCGTCCGGACCGGAACGCAGGCTCGACCAGGGCCGGTAGGGCGGTAGCGAGAGCGACGGCCAGGCGGCGTGTTCGAACATGGCTCCCGTGGATCACGTCGTCGGCGCATCGCCGGAAGCGCCCTCCCCATCGAGATCGGCGAAGATCGCCTCCAGCGTCGCCCCGAGCACCAGCGCCATCAGCCGCGCCGCCGCCGCCTCGTCGCCGAGCGTCTGCCGGAACAGCGCCAGCCACCGTTCCCGCTCGCCCCGCAGCACCGCGACCGCGGTCGCGTCGCCGCCGAGCCCGCGCGCGAGCAGCGTGCGGAACAGCGTGCGCGTCGCCCGCCGCGCCGGCTCGCGGAAGCTCTGCATGATCGCCTCCGCCTCGAGCACGCCGCCGCCGCGCGCCAGCATCGCCATCGCGTCGTCGCGCATCCTGGCCTCCACCGTCTCGATGACGGCGCGGTCGAGCCCGGCCTTGCTGCCGAAATGGTGCACCAGCATGCGCGCCGACACCCCGGTCAGGCGCGCCAGCGCCTGCAGGCTGAGCGCCCGGCCGCCGCAGGCGAGGGTCGCCTCGACGCAGGCGGCCAGCGCCCGGGCACGTGCGTCGTGAACATCGCTTGACATGTAATGCCTGTTACGTGCTTATGTAATGCACCTTACATGTGATCGGGGAGAGCGTCGAATGACCGGACCCTTCGGCCGCGCGATCGGGCTCGGCGCGGCACTGTGGCTGCTCGCCACCGTCGCGATACGCCTCGCCGGGCAATGGGTGATGCGCCCCGAGCCGGCATTCCTGCTCGCCGACTTCCTGGTCGGCGGTGCGGCGATGGCGCTGCTCGGACCGCGGCTGCGGCTTCGGATCAGCGCCGATCCCGCCGATGCCGACGCGGTGGCGCTCGGCCTGATCCTGCCCGGAATGCTGGCCGATGCCGCCGCGGCACTCGCCTTCCGCCACGTCTACCCCAACCTTTCTCCGGCACTCGGCAACGGTTTCGGCGCCCTGATGCTTTGGTACTACGGCGCCGCCGCGCTGGCGATCGCGCTGCAGGCGCGGTGGGGCGGAGGACGTGATGCTGGCGCTGACGATGGGCGATCCCGCCGGGATCGGCGGCGAGATCACGATCAGGGCGTGGCACGCGCTCCGTGAGACGGGTCCCGCCTTCCTGCTGCTCGGCGATCCGGAGTGGCTGCGCGCCCAGCCCGGCGGCGACGGGCTGCCGATCGAGATCCTGCCCGACCCGGCCGGCGCGGCGGCGGCATTCCCGCACGCCCTGCCGCTGCTGCCGCTGAGCCTCGACGCTCCCGCGACGCCCGGCCGGGTCGGGCAGGAT
>CAXTNB010000119.1:6224-7868 GCA_964245385.1 uncultured Acetobacteraceae bacterium
GACCCGGCGCATGCGCCGGCGATCACCGCCAGCATCGCCCGCGCCGCCGGGCTCGCCCTGACCGGCGCGGTCGGCGGCGTCGTCACCAACCCGATCAGCAAGGCGGTGCTGCAGCGCGCGGGCTTCGCCTATCCCGGCCACACCGAGTACCTGGGCGCGCTGGTCGGACTGCCGGGGAGTGAGGTGATGATGCTGGCCGGCCCGTCGCTGCGCGTCGTGCCGGTGACGGTGCACCTGTCGCTGCGACAGGCGATCGATCGCCTCGACGCGGACGCGATCGTGCGGGTCGCGCGCACCGCGCACGCGGCCCTGCGTCGCGACTTCGCCGTCGCGGCGCCGCGCCTCGCCGTCGCCGGCCTCAATCCGCACGCCGGCGAGCAGGGCCGGATGGGCGACGAGGAGGCCACCCTGATCGAGCCCGCGATGCGCATCCTGCGCGACGAGGGCGTCGCCCTGATCGGCCCGATGCCGCCCGACACCATGTTCACGCCGCGCGCGCGCGCGCGCTACGACGCGGCGATCTGCATGTACCACGACCAGGCGCTGATCCCGCTGAAGACGCTCGACGTGGCGCACGGCGTCAACGTGACGCTGGGGCTGCCGATCGTGCGCACCTCGCCCGATCACGGCACCGCGTTCGACATCGCGGGCCTGGGCGAGGCCGATCCGAGCAGCCTGATCGAGGCGATCCGCCTGGCCGACCGGATCGCCCGCACCCGGAGTGCGGCATGACGCCCCCCATCCCGCGCCTCGGCGGCAACATCCACCACGTGGCGACGCTGCGCAACGCGCGCGGCGGCGCCCACCCCGATCCGCTGCGCGCCGCGCAGGCCGCGATCGCCGCCGGTGCGGACGGCATCACGCTGCACCTGCGCGAGGATCGCCGCCACGTGCGCGACGACGACCTGCGCCGCATCGCCGCCGGCATCGCGGTCCCGGTCAACCTGGAGATGGCGGCGACCGGGGAGATGACGGCGATCGCGGCGGCCCTGGCGCCGCACGCCTGCTGCATCGTGCCGGAGCGGCGCGCCGAGGTCACCACCGAGGGCGGCCTCGACGCCGCGGGCGGCGGGGCGGCGCTGGGCGCGATGATCGCCCGGCTGCGCGCGCGCGGCATCCGCGTCTCGCTGTTCGTCGATCCCGATGCGCGGCAGATCGAGGCGTCGGCCCGGCTCGGCGCGCAGGTGGTCGAGCTGCATACCGGCCGCTACGCCGCGGAGCCGGCCGCGGAGCTGCCGCGCCTGCGCCGCGCCGCCGAGTTGGCGGCGGCGCAGGGGCTCGAGGTGCATGCCGGGCACGGGCTCGACTTCGACAATGTCGGCGCG
This sequence comes from uncultured Acetobacteraceae bacterium, assembly GCA_964245385.1. Classification (GTDB taxonomy): domain Bacteria; phylum Pseudomonadota; class Alphaproteobacteria; order Acetobacterales; family Acetobacteraceae; genus Lichenicoccus. The sequence continues at coordinate 7,550 of CAXTNB010000119.1, forward strand.
GTCGCGGCGATCGCGCAGCTCGCCGAGCTCAATATCGGTCACTTCCTGATCGGCGAGGCGATCCTGCACGGCCTGCCGCACGTTGTCCGGCACATGAAGGGACTGATCGCCGCGTCCCGCACCTGACCGGAGCAACGACATGGACACCACCAGACTGGGCCGCAGCGGACTGAAGGTCTCGCGCCTGTGCCTCGGCTGCATGACCTACGGCGAGCCCGATCGCGGGCCGCACGAGTGGACGCTGGGCGAGGAGGCCAGCCGCCCGTTCATCCGCGAGGCGCTGGAGGCGGGGATCAACTTCTTCGACACCGCCAACGTC
>CAXTNB010000120.1:0-2493 GCA_964245385.1 uncultured Acetobacteraceae bacterium
CCTGGCTCACCACCCCCGGGCGCGGCCCCCCCGCCCCCGCCACGCGATGGCCTTCGTGCTCGCGGGTGGACGCGGCAGCCGCCTACTCGAGCTCACGGACGACCGCGCCAAGCCCGCGGTCTCGTTCGGCGGCAAGTCCCGCATCATCGATTTCGCGCTCAGCAACGCGCTCAACTCCGGCATCCGGCACATCGGCGTCGCCACCCAGTACAAGGCGCACAGCCTGATCCGGCACATGCAGCGCGGCTGGAACTTCTTCCGCGCCGAGCGCAACGAGAGCTTCGACATCCTGCCGGCGAGCCAGCGCGTGTCCGAGCATGCCTGGTACGCCGGCACCGCCGACGCGGTCTACCAGAACATCGACATCATCGAGAGCTACGGCCCGCGCTTCATCGTGCTGCTCGCGGGCGACCACGTCTACAAGCAGGACTACGAGGTCATGCTGCAGCAGCACGTGGAGAGCGGGGCCGACGTCACCGTCGGCTGCATCGAGGTGCCGCGCCTGCAGGCGACGGCCTTCGGCGTGATGGCGGTGGACGAGGAGGACAAGATCGTCTCGTTCCTGGAGAAGCCTGCCGACCCGCCCGGCATCCCCGGCGATCCGGAGCACGCGCTGGCCAGCATGGGGATCTACGTCTTCGAGACGCGGCTGCTGATCGATCAGCTCAAGCGCGACGCCGCCGATCCGGACAGCAGCCACGATTTCGGCAAGAACATCATCCCGCACCTGGTCGAGAAGGGAGGCGCCATCGCGCACCGCTTCGGCCGTTCCTGCGTGCGCTCGACGCACGACTCCGAGATCTACTGGCGCGACGTCGGCACCGTCGACGCCTACTGGGAGGCCAACATCGACCTCACCGACCCGGTGCCGGGGCTCGACCTGTACGACCGCGACTGGCCGATCTGGACCTACGGCGAGATCACCCCGCCGGCGAAGTTCGTCCACAACGATTCCGGCCGGCGCGGCCAGGCGACGGACTCGCTGATCTCCGGCGGCTGCATCGTCAGCGGCAGCGAGGTCAACCGCTCGCTGCTGTTCACCGGCGTGCACATCCACTCCTACGGCACCATCGACAGCGCGGTCATCCTGCCCAACACGCAGGTCGGCCGGAACGCGCGGCTGAGCAGGGTGGTCATCGACAGCCGGGTGCGCATCCCCGAAGGCCTGGTGGTCGGCGAGGATCCGGCGCTCGACGGCGCCCGCTTCCGTCGCACCGAGAGCGGCGTCTGCCTGATCACGCAGGCGATGATCAACCGTCTCTCCGCCTGATCCGCATCCGTCCGGAGGGAGGCCCATGCCGAAGCTGAACAAGGTGGCGCTCTTCAGCAAGGAGTACCCGCCGTACATCTACGGCGGCGCCGGCGTGCACGTCGAGTATCTGAGCCTGGCGCTGGCCAGGCTGCTGCAGGTCGAGGTGCGCTGCTTCGGCGACCAGTCGGTGCGGGACGGCAACCTCACCGTGCGCGGCTATCCGCAGTGGGACGAGACCGGCCGCGGCACCGATCCGCGCTTCGTCGGCGCCATCGACGCGTTCGCCCGGTCGCTGGCGATGGCGAAGGACCAGCTCGACGCCCAGCTGGTGCATTGCCACACCTGGTACGCCGACATGGGCGGCCTGCTCGCCGCCCAGCTCTGGGGCATCCCGAGCGTGCTGACGATCCACTCGCTGGAGCCGCTGCGGCCCTGGAAGGTGGAGCAGCTCGGCCGCGCCTACCATCTCAGCGCCTGGATGGAGCGCACCGCGATCGAGCAGGCCAGCGCCATCATCGCGGTCTCGCGCGAGACCCGCGACGACGTGCTGCGGCTGTTCGACGTGGCACCCGAGCGGGTGCACGTGATCCATAACGGCATCGACCCGGAAGAATACCGGCCGGTGGCGGCGACCGACGTGCTGACCCGCCTCGGCATCGATCCCGCCCGCCCGTTCCTGCTGTTCGTCGGCCGCATCACCCGGCAGAAGGGGATCATCCACCTGGTGCGGGCGATCCCGCACATCGATCCGGAGCTGCAGATCGTGCTCGCCGCCGGGGCGCCGGACACGCCCGAGATCGGCCGCGAGATGGAGCAGGGCGTGGCGGAGGCCGCGGCCGGGCGGCCGGGCGTGATCTGGATACGCGAGATGCTGCCGCGCCAGCAGACCATCCAGCTCTACACCCACGCCGCGATCTTCTGCTGCCCGTCGGTGTACGAGCCGTTCGGCATCATCAACCTGGAGGCGATGGCCTGCGAGACCGCCGTCGTCGCCTCGGCCGTGGGCGGCATCCCGGAGGTCGTGGTGCCGGAACGGACCGGGCTGCTGGTCGATCCCGTGCTCAGCCCCGGCACCTTCGAGCCGCAGGATCCGCAGGCCTTCTCCGAGGCGCTGGCGGCCGCGATCAACCGGCTGGCGCGCGATCCGGCGCTGCGCGCGCGCTTCGGTGCCGCCGGCCGCGAGCGCGTGGTGGCGCATTTCAGCTGGGACGCGATCGCGCAGAGCACGGTCGCGCTTTACC
>CAXTNB010000120.1:2503-7842 GCA_964245385.1 uncultured Acetobacteraceae bacterium
GCTGCCGCCCGGATCGGTGACGCCCACGAGCGTGATCTTCGTCCCGTCCACCAGGCTCAGCACCGTCGAACCGCCGCTGGTCGTGACGTGCTGGTCGCCGGAGCCGTAGCCGAACAGGTCGATCTTGTCCGTGCTCGGCCTGAACCCGTTCAGCACGTCGGTGCCTCCCGCGGAGCCGCGTACGACGTCGTAGACGCTCGCGCCGCTGCCCTCGGTGAAGGTCGACTGGCCCGCCCCGAGCACCGCCTGCAGCGAGCCTGCGCCGCCGGTGACCGTGCTCGCGCCGGAGCCCGCGAAGATCAGGCTGGCGCCGTTGCCGACGGCGACGTTCGACGTGGCGGTGCCGGTGACCACCAGCATGTTGCCGCCCCTGCCCGCCACCGTCAGCGGCCCGGCGCCGCCGATGATCGAGTCGGCACCGCTGCTGCTGCCGGTGACCTCCAGCGAGCCGGCGCCGCCGAAGATGGCGTCGCCGTCCTGCGCGTTGACGGCGAGCGTCCCGGTGCTGCCGACGACGATGTCGTCGCCGCCCGGGCCGCCGTCGACCGTGGCGGATCCGGCGGAGGTGAAGATCTCGTCTCCGGCACCGCCTCCGGTCAGGGTCGCGTTGGCGCCGCTGGCCGTCTGCGAGACGAAGATGTTGTGGCCGGCACTGCCGCCGGTGAAGTTGCCGCCGCCGGCGCCGGTGAAGAGGATCGCCGAGCCGGAGCCGCCGGTCAGCGAGCTGGCGCCGCTGCCGCCGACGAACAGGAGCGGGCCGGCGCCGCCGCTCACCGTGACCGACCCCGCCGAGGCCAGGATGGTGTCCGAGCCGCTGCCGGCCTGGACGTCGGCGCCGGCGGCCGCCTGGTAGAACTGCGCGCCGCCGCCGAGGGTGACGACGGCATCCGGCTCCGCCGCCACGACCGTGGCGGCGCTGATCGGGAGTCCGGCCGGCAGCGCGATCTCGTGCGAGCCCGCCGAGGTGCCGTCGGAGAAGAACAAAGCCTGCTTGCCGGAGGTGTCGGTGCCCTCGAACACGGCGCCGCCTTCGATGGCGGTCAGCGAGCCCTGGATCGACTGCAGGCCGGCCACGGTGATCGACGACGTGCCCTGCGTCGTCCCGTCGGTCACGTAAAGCGCTGTCGCCGTCTCCGAGGCGGCGCTCGGCGTCGGCTCCAGGTAGAAGACCCGGTCTCCCGACGCGACGTAGCCGGCGGTGTCGGGGCCCGGCTCCGATATGGCGATGGTGCCGGCGGCGGTGCCGTCGGTCGCCCAGAGGTTGTAGCCGGTGTCGAAGAACACCTTGCCGTTGGCGCTGATGTAGCCCCCCGGCGTGCGGATCGCCGCATCGGCGGGGCCGTTGACGTGGAGCTCCACCGTCCCGGCAGCGGTGCCGTCGGTGGCCCAGACGCTGATGTTGTCGTTGGCGTCGATCGCGGTGAAGACGGCGTTGCCGTTCGTCTCCCCGCCGCCGAGTTCCACGCGGGTGCCCAGCGCCGCGTCCACCAGCGGGTGGGTGCCCGCCGCGGTGCCGTCGGTGACCCAGAGGGCGCCCGCACCGCCGCCGGCGGCCTGGTTGATGAACACCGTCCTGCCGTCGGCGACCTGCGCGATGGAGCCCGGATCGAGCGAGACGCCGGCAGGGGTGATGCTGTAGGTGCCGGCCGCGGTGCCGTCGGTGCGCCACAGGCTGGTCGTGTCGCTCCCGAAGGGCGAGCCGTTGAAGAAGCCGAGGCCGTTGGAGACGGTCAAGCCCGACACGGTGGTGCCGTTCTCGATCTGCGTGAAATCGACGCCGTCGGAGCTGGACCAGATGCCGGCGCCGCCGCCGAGGTTGAACACGCCGGCGACGAGGAGCTTGCCGTCGACCGTCGCGATGGTGTCCGGACCGAAGTCGCCGGACGTGATGGTGGGAGCGGTGGTACCGGCCGCGGTGCCGTCGGTGGACAGGAGCTCGGGCGTGCCGGCACTGTCGCCGATGAAGAACAGCTTGCCGCCGAACGCCGTGAAGTCGGGGGTCGGGTAGAGGCTGAAATCAGGGTCCGTGATGCCCAGGTCGACGGTTCCGGCACTGGTTCCGTCGGTGGAGAAGAGGCTGCTGGACCCGTCGGCGTTCTGCGTCGAAAAAACGAACCGGCTCATGCCCGCGCCCCTGAACCGCCCCACGACCACGATGATCGTTTTGTCGACGGCAGCGCGCGGCAATATAGGGCGTCACGCCTCCAGCGTCCCGCGGCACCTGCACGCTAGCGCAACGATGCCGCATGCCTGTCGCGCATGGCTGCGCCCCACTCAGGCGCTTGACTGTGGCTACCTGGCCGCTAGTGCCTGATCCTGCCGTTCACCGAGTGCAGCAGGTCGGTGGACTCCGCCAGGTCGGTCACCCGAGCCAGTTCCTCGCGCAGCCGCAGGTTCTCCTCGCGCAGCGCGACGACCTCCTTGCTGTCGGCGACCGCCCGGGGCGGCTCCGGCAGCGGTTCCCGCGACGGCACCAGCTCAGGTGCCGCGGCACGTGCCGGCTCCTGCGCGGGGCGACCGTAGGGCGGGAACAGGCTCATCGTCCGCCCCACCCCGGCGAGGCTCCGCCCGGCCTCTTCCACGGCGGGCGGCAGGAAGCTCTGCATGGTGCGCTCCATCGAGGCGCGCACCTGCTTCTGCTGCACCGCGAACTGCTCCATCATGCGCTCGAGGTACTCCGGCACCAGCCCCTGCATGCTGTCGCCGTAGAAGCCGATCAGCTGACGCAGGAACGAGGTGGGCAGCATGTTGCGGCCTCGCGTCTCCTCCTCCATGATGATCTGGGTCAGCACCGAGCGCGTGATGTCGTCGCCGGTCTTGGCATCGTAGACCACGAAGTCGCGACCCTGCCTGACCATCTCGGCCAGCGTGTCCAGGGTGATGTAGATCGAGCTCTCGGTGTCGTAGAGCCGACGGTTGGCGTATTTCTTCACCACGATCGGTGCAACCGGGCGATCATCTTCCGCCAAAACACCCTCCCATCGGGACCCTAGCCGAACACGATAGCATATCCGAGACACGGCCGCTGCCGCCGCGCACGCCTTCTAGCACCGGAACGCGCCGACGCCAAAGAGGCTGCCTCGCCCCGGCTCACAGGCTCGGATCGGTGCGCTGCATGCAGTCGCGCCGCGACACCTCCTCGAACCAGCCGGCGAGCAGCGGACGGCCCTCGCGCCAGGGCTCGTCCGGGTAGCGCAGGTCGAGGTAGCCCAGCGCGCACGCCACCGAGATCATGCCGATGTCGATGTGCCTGCCCGGCGGCTGATGCTCCAGCGTATCGAGGATCCGCGTCACCGCCGCCTTCTGGCGCATCGCCAGCGGATGCTGCGGCGGCATCTCGCCCTGCGCCGACAGCTTCCGCCGCAGCACCGCCGCCGTCATGACGCCGTCGCCGAGCGCCTGCAGGCGCAGGCTGATCCAGCGCGACGCTCCCGCCGCCGGGATGATCGGCAGGTCCTTGGCGATGCCGTTCAGGTACTCGCAGATCACCGGGCTCTCGAAGAACGCGAAGCCGTCCTGCGTCACCAGGGTCGGGATCAGGCCGAGCGGGTTGGCTGCCAGCAGCTCCGGCGGATCGGTGAACGGGTTGGTCTCGATCAGCTCGATCTGCGCGTCCAGGCCGAGCAGGATGGCGCTGACCCGCACCTTGCGGGCGAACGGGCTGGCCTTGGAGTAGTACAGCTTCAACGAAAACCGTCCTTCCAGGATCGCAGGCGGGTGAAGGCGGCGAGGTCGGGGGCGAGCAGGAACGGGTTGGTCGCCTGCTCCAGGTCGAGCCGCACCGGCAGCGTCGCCAATCCCTGCGCGCGTCGTTGCGCCACCGCCTCGGCGCGTGCCGCCACCGCCGCGTTCCCCGGCAGGGCCGCCAGGGCGAAGCGGGCGTTCGCCTCGGTATATTCATGACCGCAGCAGACCAGCGTGTCGCCGGGGAGGGCGGAGAGACGACGCAGGCTGTCATGCATCTCGCTGGCGCTGCCTTCCAGCAGCCGGCCGCAGCCGAGGCTGAACAGGGTGTCGCCGCAGAACAGCGCCGGCGTCGACGGGAAGAAGAAGGAGACGTGGCCGCGCGTGTGGCCCGGCGTCTCGATCACCTCCGCCCTCGAGTGGCCGAGGGTGACGACGTCGCCTCCGCCCACCGCCTGGTCCAGCCTCGGCAGACGATGGCGGTCGGCGACGGCGCCCACGATGCGCGCGCCCGTGGCGGCGCGCACCGCGTCCGCCGCCGCGACGTGGTCGTCGTGGTGATGCGTCAGCAGGATGAGCGACACCGTGCCGCCCTGCTGCGTCGCCGCCCGCAGCGCCGCCATCACCGGCGCCTCCTCGGCCGGGTCGACCACCGCGATGGCGCCGCTGTCGCGGTCCTGCAGCAGCCAGGCATAGTTGTCGGACAGGATCGCCACCGGCGTGATCGCCAGGCCGGAACCTCGGTCCGGATCGGGATTGGCATGGACAGTCAGCTTGGGCCTCCGCTTTCGACGCCGGACCGGCGGGCTCGCCGCGACGAAACCGGCGGACGTGCTATTGAGAGCGCCATGCGAGACGAGTTCCGTGGAGTGACGGATTTCTACGCCAGCCGCGGCGGCCGCGTCGCCGCCCGGCTGCTCCGGCGCCGGCTCTCCAGCGTCTGGCCCGACCTGTCGCGGCTGCGCGTGCTGGGCCTCGGCCACGCCCAGCCCTTCCTGTCGCTGTGGGAGCGGCAGGCGACCCTGTGCATCGCCGCCGAGGCGCACGGCGCCGCGGCCCACCTGCTGGCTTCCGCGTCCTGCATCGTGCGCGAGGACAGGCTGCCGTTCCCGGACCTCAGCTTCGATCGCATCCTGCTCAGCCACGCGCTCGAGACCTCGCTGAATGCGCCGAAGCTGCTGCGGGCGGTGTGGCGGGTGCTGCGCGACGATGGCCGCCTGCTGCTGGTGGTGCCGAACCGCCGCGGCATCTGGGCGCACCTGGAGAACACCCCCTTCGGCCAGGGCGCGCCGAGCACGAAGCGGCAGGTGGAGCGGCTGCTCGCCGACTCGCTGTTCCGGGTGGAGAAGGTGGACGGTGCGCTGTGGCTGCCGCCTGCGGACCTGCGGCCGCTGCTGCGCATGGGCAACCTGGTGGAACGCGCCGGCGCCCGCATGGCGCCGCGGCTCTCCGGGGTGCTGCTGATCGAGGCGGTGAAGGACGTCTACGCAGCGCTCCCCGCCGGCAAGCGGGCGAGACGGCGGGTGCTGCTGGCGACCGCTTGAGCGGACGGCCTCGCGGCGCCATGGGTTCCGGGATGGCGCGCGTGCGGTGAAGGCCAAGGCAAGGGCTTTGCCCTTGACCCACTGGGGCCGGCGGCCCCAGACCCCGATTCA
>CAXTNB010000121.1:0-7837 GCA_964245385.1 uncultured Acetobacteraceae bacterium
AGCAATCCGGCCACATACGCGAGGTCGGCATCGAGCTCTACCAGCAGATGCTGGAGGACGCGGTGGCCGACCTGCGCGCCCAGAAGGGCCGCCGGCACGCGGAGGACCGCGACTGGACTCCCAACATCGTGCTCGGCCTGCCGGTGCTGATCCCGGACAGCTACGTGCCGGAGCTGCCGGTGCGGCTCGGGCTGTATCGTCGCATCGGAGCGCTCGGTTCGGACGCCGAGACCGTGGCGATGGCGGCCGAGCGGGTCGACCGCTTCGGCAAGCTGCCCGACGAGATCGAGAACCTGCTGCAGGTGGTCACGCTCAAGCGGCTGTGCCGCGCCGCCGGGGTCGAGAAGCTGGAGGCGGGCCCGAAGGGCATGGTCGTGCAGTTCCGCGGCAACGCGTTCGCCAACCCGGCCGGGCTGGTCGCCTGGATCGGCCGCAGCGGCCAGGCCGGCATGCGGCTGCGCCCCGACCACAAGCTCGCGATCCTGCGCGAGATGACCACGGTGCAGCGCATCGGCCAGGCGCGCGAGGTGGTGGGCACGCTCGACCGGCTGGTGCGCGAGGCGGCGTGACTATCGTAGCGGGATCGGCACGTTGTTCACCGCCAGCACGCCGTCCGACAGCCTGACCTCCCAGCGCAGCCCGTCGCCGTCGCGGTGCGCGACCAGGCGGGACAGGAACAGGGCGGCGTGCACCCGGGTCAGGCCGAGCACCGCCGCCTGCGTGACCAGGTCGTCGTAGCCCTTCGCCGTCACCTGCAGGCTCGCCGCACTGTCGAGCGGCGTGGCCGCGGCGGTGGCGTCGCCCTGGCCGTGCAGCACGGTCGCGCCGCGTCGGATGTCGATCCCGTCCACGGTGACCGGGATCTGCTCGTCCGGGGCGCCGCCGCCGGTCGCGGCGAGCAGTGCGGGCAGGCGGGAGCCGGGAAGGGTGATGCCCACCGCGATGCGGTCGGGCAGCAGCGCCGGCGGATCCAGCGTCCCGGTCACGTGGTCAAGCGTCAGCGTCACGTGCACCGGCCGGTCGGCATCGTCGCCCGGCGCCCCCTGCAGCCGCAGCTGCATGCGTGCCGCCGCGACGTGGCCGGCGTGGCCGCGCAGCACGACGTCCTGCCAGATCGCGGCGTAGGAGCCGCCATGCTGCAGCCCGGCCACGATCGGATTGCCGGTGTCCTGCAGCAGCTTGGTCGGGCAGCCGCCATGGCCGTTGCCGGTGAGCGCGATCAGCAGCGCCGCCGCCGAGGCGCCCGCGGCCTGCTCCAGCGCCGCCTGCGGCGTGTCGACGTCGTGGCCGGTGACGCGCAGCCGGCTCGCCTGCATCGAGGCCGGATCGAGGCCGGCCTCGGCGGGCAGCCGCACCCGGAACTGCGTCGCCTCGAATCCGGCATCCGCGCCGGCGGGAAGCACGTGCAGGGTGCTGGCACTGACGCTGGCGCAGGCGGCGGGCAGCGCCAGGCCCTCGGCTCCCTCCGCCATCGCCGCCGACGCGCCGAGCCAGGGGCCGAGCAGGAGCGTCGTCGCCGCGGCGCGGAGGGTGTGTTGGAACATCGGCCGGCAGGGTGGCGCAGGCGGTCCGCCGTGGCAATGTGCAGCCGGCTCGCCGGGCTCGACCGCGCGACCTTCGGACCGCCGCATGCCCAGACCGGACCCGTTCCTGCTCGCCCTGCTCGCCACCCTCGCGGTGGCGACGCTGCTGCCGTGCCGGGGTGCGGCCACGGCGCTGTTCCACGCGCTGGCCATCGTCGTGATCGCGGTGATGTTCTTCCTCCAGGGGGCCCGGCTGTCGCGCCAGGCGATCCTGTCGGGGCTGGTCGCCTGGAGGCTGCACGCCGTCATCTTCGGCTGCACCTTCCTGCTGTTCCCGCTGCTGGGGCTCGGGCTGCACGCGATGCTGCCGAGGCTGCTGACGCCGACGCTGTGGCTCGGCATCCTGTTCGTCTGCGCGCTGCCCTCGACCGTGCAGTCCTCGATCGCCTTCACCTCGATCGGCCGCGGCAACGTGGCGGCCGCGGTGTGCTCCGCCACCGCCTCGAACCTGCTCGGCATCGCGGTGACGCCGCTGCTGGTGGGCCTGCTGCTCAGCCGACGCGGCGGCGGCGTCTCGGAGCACGCGGTGCTGGACGTGGTGCTGCAGCTGCTGCTGCCGTTCCTGCTCGGCCAGCTGCTGCAGCCCTGGATCGGCGACTGGGCGCGGCGCCATCACCGGCTGCTCGGCTTCACCGATCGCGGCTCGATCCTGATCGTGGTCTACACCGCCTTCAGCGAGGCGGTGGTGCAGGGGATCTGGGGCAAGCTGTCGCCGGCGATGCTGGCGCTGGTGCTGCTGGTCGACGCGGTGCTGCTGGCGCTGGTGCTGCTGGCGACGCGCTACGGCGCGCGCCTGCTCGGCTTCTCGCGCGAGGACGAGATCGCCATCGTGTTCTGCGGCTCCAAGAAGACCCTGGCCTCGGGGGTGCCGATGGCGGGCGTGCTGTTCCCGCCGGCGACCGTCGGCATGGTGGTGCTGCCGTTGATGGTGTTCCACCAGATCCAGCTGTTCGTCTGCGCGGTGATGGCGCGGCGCTACGGCGCGCGCCCGCAGGACCAGGCGGAGGATCAGCCGATCGCGTAATCGACCGCCTCGATGGTGGCGATGTCGAGCAGGCGGTGGAACACCTCCGGCTCCTGGGCGCCGGAGACCGCCATGCGCTCGCCGATCACGAAGCAGGGCACGCCGCTGATGCCGAGCCGGTGCGCCCGCAGGTTCTCGCCGTGCACGACGTCCGCACCCTCGCGCGAGCGCAGGTAGGCGCCGGTCTGCAGCTCGTCGAGGCCGCCGGCGCCGACCGCGATCGCGACCAGGGTGGCGAGGTCGCCGATGTCGCGGCCGTCGCTGAAATGCGCCGCGAACAGCGCCTCGACGATCTCGGTGGCGCGGCCGAAGCGCTGCGCCCAGCCGACCAGGCGATGCGCGTCGACGCTGGAGGGGACGTGGATCACGCGCTCGAAGTGGAAATCGACGCCCTCGCCGCGGCCGAGCTGCGTCACCGCCGCGTACAGCCGGCGGGCACGCTCCTCGCCGCCGAACTTGCGCACCACGTAGTCGAAGCGCGACATCCCGGCGCGCGGCATGTCGGGGTTGAGCAGGAACGGCCGCCAGGTGATGTCGAACCCCGGCGACGCCGCCGAGGTCGCATCGTGCCGCTCCGACAGCGCCCGCAGCAGCCGACGCACCCCGAGATAGCACCAGGGGCAGACGAAATCGTGCACGATCTCGATCGCGAGGCGGCTGCGCAGGGGCGTCAGGGCGTTCACGCGGCCAGTCTATTCCGGAAAATTTTAGATTCGACTAAAATCGCATCGTCGGCGAACTTGCACGCGCGGCGTGTGCCTCCTGCACGGCAGGTTGTGCGCCTCGAGGATGACCATGGACCGTGATGCCGCCCCCGTGGGGTCCGCCGAGGCCGAGGCCGCCCGGGCCGAGTTCGCAGGCTACGTCGCCACGCTGGGACGGGGTCCGGGACGGTCGCGGCCGCTGAGCCGGCAGGAGGCGCGAGCGGCGCTGGGCCTGGTGCTGCGCGGGCTGGCAGACCCGATGCAGGTCGGCGCCTTCCTGATGCTGCTGCGCTACCGCGGCGAGGACCCCGACGAGATCACCGGGCTGGTCGAGGCCGCCCGCGATCATGCCGGGCTGGGCCGCTCGGCGCTCGCCGCCGCGGCGGGGGCGGGCGGCCTGCCGCCGGTCGAGCTGGACTGGCCCAGCTACGGCGCCGGACGCACGCGCGGGGCACCCTGGTTCCTGCTGTCGGCGCTGGCGCTCGCGGACGCCGGCATCCGGGTGCTGATGCACGGCAGCAACGCGTTCTCCGGCGGCCTGTCGGTGCCGGACGCGCTGCGCGCACTCGGCCGGCCGGTGCAGGGCGATGCCGCCGCGGTCGGCGACGCCCTCGCGCGCGCGGGCTTCGCGTACTGGCCGTCCGAGGCGATGGCGCCGCAGCTGGACCGCCTGCTCGGCCTGCGCCGGCTGTTCGGCCTGCGCTCGCCGGTCAACACGGTGGCGCGCCTGCTGGATCCGGCGGATGCCGCCGCGTCGGTCGACGGGGTGTTCCATCCGCCGTACATCGCCCTGCATCTCGGCGTCGCCGAGCGGCTGCGGCGGCCGTCGCTGCTGGTGCTGAAGGGCGGCGGCGGCGAGGCGGAGCGGCCGCCGGCCAAGGTCACCGCGGTGCACCTGCATCGGCGGGGCCAGGCGGTGCGGGAGATGGCGCTGCCGAAGCTGGTCGAGGCGATGCCGGCGCGCGAGGCGCATCCGGAGGGCGACGCGGCGGCGATGCTGCGCGCGATCTGGCGCGGCGAGGTCGCGGAGAGTCCCGAAGCCGGCGCCGAGGCGGCCCTGGCCACGATCACCGGCACCATCGCGATGGCGCTGCTGGCGACGGGCCGCTGCGGCGATGCCGAGGCGGCGGACCGCCAGGCACGGGCGGTGTGGACGGCGCGACGCCGGTGATCGCGATCAGGAACGACTTCGCCGCTGCGGCGTAATGAGCCAGCACCTCATCGTGAAGTGAAGGATACCTCCCCATGAAGAACCTGCTGCTGTCCGCCGCCGGCGCCGCCATGCTGCTCGCCGGCGCCGCCTCCACCACGCAGGTGCTGGCGAAGGGGTGCATCAAGGGTGCGGCGGTCGGCGGCGTCGGCGGCCACATGGCCGGCCATCACGGCGTCGTCGGCGCCGCGGCCGGATGCGCCGTGGGTCATCACATGGCCAACAAGAAGGCGAAGGACGCGCAGGCCAACCCGCCGAGCTGAGCGAGCCGGCCGGCGCCAGCCCGCGCACGAGGGTCTGCCGGCGTCACGGCAGGCTCTGCGTCATCCCGCCCATGCTCTGGCTCATGCCGGACGGGCCGACGTCCTGCACCATGGTGCCCTGGCCGGAGGCGATCGCCTGCGTCACCTGAAGCTCCGCCGGCGGCGGCCAGAACGCGCGGGCGATGCCGTCCTGGATCGCGCGCAGCTCGATCTGCACCCAATCGAGGAATTCGTGCAGGCCGCGCACGATGATCTGCTCGATGGTCTGGTCGCCCAGGGCGGCGCGCAGCTCGTCCAGCCGCTCCAGGATCTCGCCGCTGCGGCGCAGCCCGTAGTCGGTGCGCAGCTGGCCCAGCGCCCAGTAGACCTGGCGCAGGGTCAGCGACAGCGAGCGCGGGAAGGCGTTGTTGAGCAGCAGGAACCCCGCCACCGCGCGCGGTTCCAGCTTGCGCGGCATGTTGCGGCGGTAGGCGTGGTAGGCGGCGGCGGCACGCAGCACCGCACCCCACTGGCTGACGTCGACCTCCGAGCCGATCCCGGCCTCGCGCGGCAGCAGCGTATGGTACTTGATGTCGACCAGGCGGGTGATCTGGTCGGCGCGCTCGAGATACTTGCCGATCATGTAGAAGTACCAGCCCTGATCCCGGTAGAACGTGCCCTCGGTGATGCCGTAGTGCGTCTGGCACTCCTGCTTCAGGCGCGAGCAGAGTGCCGAGAGCTGCGAGGGCCGGATGTCGTTCTCGCCCAGCCGCTGCACCCAGTTGTGGAAGATGTTGATGTGGGTCCACATCTCGGTGGAGATCAGCGGGCGCAGCGTCCGCGCGTTCTCCCGCGCCATGTGCAGGATGCTCGCGATCGAGTTCGAGTTGCCGCGGTCGAGCAGGTAGAACAGCACCACGCTGGTGGCGTGGGCCTTGTCGTGCTGGGCGTAGAACTGCTCGTCGTCGGCGTTGATCTGCACCACCGACGACCAGCCCTCGTCGCCCTGGCCGGTGCGCACGAAGGTCTCGGTGACGTCCAGCACGCGCGCGAGGTTCTCGATCCGCTCCAGGTAGCGGGCGAGCCAGACCGTGCTCTCGGCGTAGCGCGACAGCAGGTCCGACGAGCGTATCGCGGCGGTCTCGGGCTGCGCGGATGTCATTCGAGCACCCAGGTGTCCTTCGAGCCGCCGCCCTGCGAGGAGTTCACCACCAGCGAGCCGCGACGCAGCGCCACCCGCGACAGGCCGCCGGGCAGCACCCAGGTCGAGCGGCCGGTGACCGCGAACGGCCGCAGATCGACGTGTCGCGCCTCGATGCCGCCCTCGCACAGGGTCGGCGCGGTGGAGAGGCGGATCACCGGCTGGCTGATGTAGTTCGCGGGATCGGCGAGCAGCTTGGCGCGGAACTCGTCGAGCTCGTGGGCGGCGGCGTGCGGGCCGATGATCAGGCCGTAGCCGCCGGACTCGCCGACCGGCTTGACCACCAGCTCGCCGAGGTGGTCGAGCGTGTACTGCAGCCCGTCCGGCTCGGCGCAGATGTGCGTCTCGACGTTGTGCAGGATCGGCTCCTCGGAGAGGTAGTAGCGGATGATGCGCGGCATGTAGGCGTAGATCGCCTTGTCGTCGGCGACACCGGTGCCGACGGCATTGGCGATGGTGACGTTGCCGGCGCGCCAGGCGTCGATCAGCCCGCGCACGCCGAGCTGGCTGTCGGCGCGGAACACGTCGGGGTCGAGGAAGTCGTCGTTCAGGCGTCGGTAGATGGCGTGCACGGCGCGGAGGCCCGCGATCGTGCGCATGTAGACGCGCCGGTTCTCGACGATCAGGTCGCGACCCTCGACCAGCGGCACGCCCATCTCGCGGGCCAGGAACACGTGCTCGAAGTAGGCCGCGTTGTAGATGCCGGGCGAGAGCAGCACCACCTGCGGGTCGCCGACGCCGGCCGGCGAGGCCTCCGCCAGCGCCTGCTGCAGCCGCGCGCCGTACTCGTCGACCGCGCGCAGCCGGATGCCGCTGGCGAGGTCGGGCAGCACGCGCAGCATCATGTGCCGGTTCTCGATCACGTAGGAGACGCCCGAGGGGGTGCGGGCATTGTCCTCGAGCACCAGGAAGCGCCCTTCCTGGTCGCGCACGATGTCGGTGCCGTTGACGTGCACGTAGACGCCGAGCGGCACGTCCAGCCCCATCATCTCCGGGCGGAAGTTGCCGTTGCCGAGCACCAGGGCGCGCGGGATGACGCCGTCGCCGAGGATCTTCTGGTCGTGGTAGATGTCCCACAGGAAGGCGTTGATCGCGGTGACGCGCTGGCGCACGCCGCGCTCGACGACCTGCCACTCGGCCGCCGTGATCACGCGCGGGATCAGGTCGAACGGCAGGATGCGGTCGATCGCGTCGCGGTCGGAGTAGACCGTGAACGTGATGCCCAGGTTGTACAGCTCGGCTTCCGCGACCGCGGCGCGCCGGCGCAGCTCCGCCAGCTCGAGGCCGTCGAGGCGGTCGCGTATCAGCGCGAGGTCGCGCTGCTCGGGGTCGAGCCCGTTCATCAGCTCGCAGAAGAAGCGCCCCTCGTAGCCGCAAAGCAGCCCCCCGGGCCGGCCTGCCCAGAGGGTCATGCGGTGCGGCGTCCACGAGGCGGATGCGCGAGCGTTCCGCCGGTCAGGCGCGAGGAAGCCATTCCATCCACCTGCGTTGGATCGGCCGCTAGCGAAGCAAGAAACGGCTTCGTCGCCAAGCCTGAACTGCGCCGCTTTGCCGGCGCCGTGGCCGGCATTATGAAGGGCGGCCCCGGAGGGATGGCCGAGTGGTTTAAGGCAGCGGTCTTGAAAACCGCCGTAGGCGCAAGCCTGCCGTGGGTTCGAATCCCACTCCCTCCGCCAGCGGCCGCTGCGCGCCGGCGACGCGGCTCAGCAGCCTCCGCCGGCGACGCCGCCCAGCCCGGCGCCAGACGTGCCGCCGCCGCCCGCGACGTTGCCGAGCGCGCTGCCGCCGCCGCCGGAGGCGCTGCGGTGACAGCCGGTGGCCGGATCGTCGCCGCCGGCACATGCCGCGAGGCACGAGGCGGCGGCGACGATCC
>CAXTNB010000122.1:0-7519 GCA_964245385.1 uncultured Acetobacteraceae bacterium
CGGCGGCGCACCGCACCATGGACGAGGTCGGCGGCGCGCTGATCGCGATCGCGCTCACGCTGTGCGCGGTGTTCATCCCGGCCGCCTTCATCAGCGGCATCTCCGGGCAGTTCTTCCGCCAGTTCGCGGTCACCATCGCCGCTTCCACCGTGATCTCCTGCCTGGTGTCGCTGACGCTCAGCCCCGCGCTGTGCGCGCTGCTGTTCAAGCCGCACGCGGCGGAGGTCGAGGTGAGGCAGCGCCCGCTGCCGCTGCGCCCGCTGTTCGGCTTCTTCGCCGCCTTCAACCGCGGCTTCGAGTGGCTGTCGGACCGCTACGGCAGGCTGACCGCGCGGCTGATCCGGCTGAGTGCCGGGATGCTGGTGCTGTATGCCGGGCTGATCGGCCTGACCGGCTACCAGTTCGGTCGCGCGCCGACCGGCTTCATCCCCGACCAGGACCTGGGCTACCTGATCACGGTGGTGCAGCTGCCGCCGGGCGCCTCGCTGTCGCGCACCGACGCGGTGGTGCGGCGCGCGATCGACATCATCCAGGCGACGCCGGGCGTCGAGCACGCGGTCGCGTTCTCGGGCTTCGACGGCGCCACCTTCACCAACGCCTCCAACGCCGGCGCCATCTTCTCGCCGCTGAAGCCGTTCGAGCAGCGCCACCGCGACGGCCAGGATGTCGGCGTGGTGCTGAACAGCCTGCGCCAGCGCCTGTCGGCGATCCAGGACGCCTTCATCATCACCATCCCGCCGCCGCCGGTGGCCGGGATCGGCACCGCCGGCGGCTTCAAGATGATGCTGCAGGACCGCCAGGGCCTCGGGCCGCGGGCGCTGGAGGCGGCGGCGCAGGGACTGGCCGCGGCGGCCAACCAGGCGCCAGGCCTGGTCGGCGTGTTCGCGTCGTTCAGCACCCAGACGCCGAGCATCTACGCCGACATCGACCGCGAGCGCGCGCAGCAGCTGGGGGTGACGCCCGACCGGGTGTTCGAGGCGATGCAGGTCTATCTCGGCTCCGCCTACATCAACGACTTCAACTATCTCGGCCGCACCTACGAGGTCACCGCGCAGGCGGATGCCCGCTTCCGCGCCAGCACCGACGACATCGCGCGGCTGAAGACGCGCAACGCCAGCGGCGCGATGGTGCCGATCGGCTCCGTCGCCCGGCTGTACGACGCGACCGGGCCCTATCGCGTGCCGCGCTACGACCTGTATCCGGCGGCCGAGGTGCAGGGCAGCACCCTGCCCGGCATCTCGTCCGGCACCGCCCTGGCGACGATGGAGCGTCTGGCGGCGAGCACCCTGCCGCCCGGCATCGGCTTCGAGTGGACCGACCTCGCGTTCCAGCAGCGCCAGGCCGGCAACACCGCGATCGTGGTGTTCGGCGCCTCGGTGCTGTTCGTGTTCCTGGTGCTGGCGGCGCAGTACGAGAGCTGGACGCTGCCGCTCTCGGTGGTGCTGATCCTGCCGATGTGCCTGCTCGCCTCGGTCACCGGGCTGCTGCTGCGCGGCCTGAACGTCGACATCCTGGCGCAGATCGGCTTCGTGGTGCTGGTCGGGCTGGCGGCGAAGAACGCCATCCTGATCGTCGAGTTCGCCCGCCAGGGCGAGGAGAGCGGCCTGACCGCCGCGCGGGCCGCGATCCAGGCGGCACGCACCCGGCTGCGGCCGATCCTGATGACGTCGTTCGCCTTCATCCTCGGCGTGGTGCCGCTGGTGGTGGCGACCGGCGCGGGTTCGGAGATGCGGCAGTCGCTCGGCACCGCGGTGTTCTCCGGGATGCTCGGCGTCACCCTGTTCGGCCTGGCCTTCACGCCGGTGTTCTACGCCGTGATCCGCCGCCTGTTCGCGCGCCGCCCGCGCCGCCTCGCCGTCCAGGATCCTCCCGCGCGGGACGCCGCAGCCCGGGGCTCCGCAGCCCGCGCCTGACGCTCTATAAGGGCCGACATCCCGGGGGTTGCGACCCGGAAGCGTCCAGGGCGCAGCCTGGCCGGGTGCGGAGGAGTGACGCGTGGGCGGACAGGGCTGGCTGCAGTTCGGCGAGCTGACCTTGGCCTTCGTGCTCTCCGCCCTGGTCGGGCTGGAGCGCGAGATCCGCCAGAAGAGTGCCGGCCTGCGCACCTACACCCTGGTGGGCGTCGCCTCGGCGCTGTTCATGCTGATCTCGAAATACGGCTTCATGGACGTGCTCGCGAACAACCGGATCGTGCTCGATCCGTCCCGGGTCGCGGCACAGGTGGTGTCCGGCATCGGCTTCATCGGCGGCGGCGTCATCTTCATGCGCCGCGACCTGGTGCGCGGGCTGACGACGGCGGCCTCGTTCTGGCTCACCGCGGCCCTGGGCATGGCCTGCGGCGCCGGGCTGCCGCTGCTCGCGGTGGCGACCACCGTCGGCCACTTCGTCATCATGTTCGTGTTCCCCAGGCTGGTGCAGTATCTGCCGCGCGCCTCGACGCGGCGGATGGCGACCGACATCGACATCTCCTACCAGGACGGCCGCGGCCTGCTGCGCACCATCCTGATCCGCTGCACCGAGCTGCGCTTCACCATCGACCACGTGCGGCTGGACCGCGACGGCGGGGAGACCCTGGGCCGCGACGCGGCCGAGGACGCGGCCGACCTGGAGGGGGTGGAGCCGCCCCCGCGCCCGACCCGCGGCGTGGTCAGCCTGCGCATGCAGGTCAAGGGCAAGCGGCCGGTGTCGCACCTGCTCGCCAGGCTGAGCGAGATCGAGGGCATCGTCGAGGTCGGCACCGCGGCCGACGATGCCGGGCTGGACTAGCCTGAGGAAGAGCAGGCAAGGGCTCCGCCCTTGACCCGCTGGGGCCGACGGCCCCAGACCCCGATCGGCCGCTGGCCTCAGCCGGCGAGCGGCGCCTCCGCCAGGGCGTGCAGGATGCGCACCCACGAGCGGATGCCGTGGTGGAAGCTGTCGAGGTCGTACTTCTCGTTGGGCGAGTGGATGCGGTCGTCGTCGCGACCGAAGCCGACCAGCAGCGCATCGACGCCCAGCGCCTCCTGCAGCTCGCCGACCACCGGGATAGAGCCGCCGGAGCCGATCGTCACCGCCGGACGGCCCCACTCCTCGCTCAGCGCGGCCAGGGCGACGCGCAGCGCCTCGCCCTCGAAGGGCACCGCACTCGCCCTCGAGGCGCCGTGCGCGCTGAACGACGCGCGGCAGTCCGGCGGCAGCCGGCCGCGCACGTAGTCGCGGAAGCTCGCGCGCACCGCCTCCGGATCCTGGCCGGCGACCAGCCGGAACGAGATCTTCGCCGAGGCGCGCGCCGGCAGCACGGTCTTGAAGCCGGCATCCTGGTAGCCGCCGGAGATGCCGTTGATCTCGCAGGACGGGCGCGACCAGGTCTGCTCCAGCGCGCTGTAGCCGGCCTCGCCGGCGGGCACCGACAGCCCGACCGCGCCCAGCACCAGCGCGTCGGCGAGGCCGAGCGCGCGCCAGGCGGCGCGGACGCTCTCGGGCAGGTCGCGCACGCCGTCGTAGAAGCCCGGCAGCGCGACCCGACCTTCGGCATCGCGCAGGCCGGCGATGATCTCGGCCAGCACCTGGATCGGGTTGCGCGCGGCGTTGCCGAACACCCCGGAATGCAGGTCGCGGTCGGCGGCGGTGATCACCACCTCCTCGCCGACCAGGCCGCGCAGCATGGTGGTGATCGCGGGCACGCCGTCGGCGGCGAGGCCGGTGTCGCAGATCAGCGCCACGTCGCAGCGCAGCTCCTCGGCGTGGGCCTGCAGGAACGGCATCAGGTTGGCGCCGCCGCTCTCCTCCTCGCCCTCGATCAGGATCGAGATGCGCAGCGGCAGCTCGCCCAGCGTCGCGCGCAGCGCCCGGCACGCCTCCAGGAAGGTCATCACCTGACCCTTGTCGTCCGAGGCGCCGCGCCCGACGATGATCTTGCGCCCCCGCGCCGGATCCTCGCGCAGCGAGGGCTCGAACGGTGCCGTGTCCCACAGCGACAGCGGGTCGACCGGCTGCACGTCGTAGTGGCCGTAGAACAGCACGTGCGGCCCGGTGCGCGACGACAGCTCGTGCGCGACCACGATCGGGTGGCCCGGCGTCTCGCGCACCGACGCCTCGAACCCCATGCCCGCGAGGTCGCGGCACAGCCACTCGGCGGCGCGCCTGCAGTCGGCGGCGTGGTCCGGCTGGGTGGAGATGCTCGGGATGCGCAGCAGGTCGAACAGGCGGCCGACGCTCGGCTCGATCGTCGCGTCGATATGGTCCAGCGCCCTGGCGATCATGACGTCACGTCCCGCTATCCGGCCGGGGTGAATCCTCCGGTCGCGACATCGTGCAGGATGTGCCGCAGGCTGTCGACATAGTCGGCGGGGTTGTTTTCCTCGTGCAACCGGTTGAGCGCGCCGCGCCGCACGGTGTTCCAGGTCTCGACCTGCTCGTAGAGCGCGACGACGCCGTCGGCGAAGCGCTGCGGGTCGTCGCTGCCGCCGGAGATGATCTCCGAGCCCGGATGCCAGCCGACCTGCCGGCAGAGCAGGTCGGTGGCCACCACCGGCACGCCGTAGCTGGCGGCCTCGTGCACCTTGAACGGGATGCCGCCGGCGAAGCGGGTCGGTGCGACGAACACGCGGTGGCTGTCGTACAGGGCGGCGAGATCGTCGACCGGTCCGATCAGGTCGACCCTCGGGTGGCGTCCGAGCTCGGACAGGTCGACGCCGCGGCGCACGAAGCCGGCCACGGTGAAGCGCAGGTCGGACGGCAGCCTGCCCTCGAGCAGCGGCAGCACGCACTCGATGAACCATTCCAGGCTGTCGTGGTTGGGCGAGCCCGGATCGTGGATCGCGCCCAGGAACAGCAGGTCGCGCCGCTGGCTCCAGCTCGAGGGCGTGGGGCAGGGCTGCTTCATGTGCCCCAGCACCGCCACGTTGCGGTGCCCGGCGCGGCGCACCAGCTCGGCGTCGCAGGCGTTCACGGCGATGATCTTCTGGCAGAAATAGGCGCAGGCGAGCTCGGCGCGCAGCGCCTGGTCGAGGCCGACCGTCGACGACCGCCCGAGCACGCGGTCCTGCGCGGCCTGCCGGGGTGCGGCGACCGCCTCGGTGTCGAGCACGAAGCCGTGCGAGGGCAGCGCCGCCGAGCCGTCCTCCAGGATCGGCAGCAGCCGCTCCAGGTTGTGCGTCCGTCCAACCCAGACGATGTCGTAGTAGCCGGAGCGCTCGGCGATGAAGTCGGCCAGCACCTCCATGCCGCGCTCGTACAGCACCTCGGCGCTCTCGGGCATGTCGCGATAGATCTCGATCGGGCTCTCGGTCGCCTTGTAGATCGGAAACACGCTGACCAGGTGGCCGAGCCCGCTCATCAAGTGGATGATGTCGTTCGAGCGCACGTAGCCGGCACCCAGGCGGCGCAGCGGGATGCGGTCCTCGATGAACAGGATGCGCAGGCCGGGGCCGGCCGGGCCGCTCGCCGCCGCGCCATGTGCTGCCTGGGCATGCTGCCGCGGCGAGCGGGCGTGCACCGCGTGCCGGCGCGCCGGCGGGTGCTGGTAGCGCAGGTAGTCCAGGTGCTTGGAGACGAAGATGCGGTGGTTGCGCTGCATCAGCCGCGTCGAGGCGGCGGCGTCGGCGGAGCCGTACTCGAAGTGCTGGATCACCACCGAAGGGTCGTAGAGGATCCGCCAGCCGGACTTGCGCAGCCGCACGCACAGGTCCGCCTCCTCGTAGTAGGCCGGCCGGTAGTCGTCGTCGAAGCCGCCGAGCCGGCGCACCTCCTCGCTGCGCAGCATCAGGAAGGCGCCGGAGCAGTAATCGACCTCGCGCACGAAGTTGGCTTCCGGCGCGTTCGGGTCGCCGTCGCGCAGGTAGCCGAAGGTGGTGCCGTCGCGCCAGATGATCGAGCCGGCCTCCTGCAGCTGGCCGTTGGTGCGGATCAGCTTGCCCCCGACGGCGCCGATGTCGGCCGCCGAGAACAGCCGCTCGAGCGCCAGCCTGCAGGCGTCGGGGCCGAGCAGCAGGTCGTTGTTCAGGTACAGCACCGCCGGCGCGCTGACGTGGGCGAGCGCCGTGTTGCACGACTCGACGAAGCCGGCGTTGTAGGGGAAGCGGATCAGCTTGGCGCCGGTGACGGTGCGCTCGATGTGGCGCGTCTCGTCGTGCGAGCCGCTATCGACCAGGATCAGCTCGACGGCGCCGGTGAAGTTGGCGCGCAGCGAGGCCATCGCCATCATCGTGAGCGCGAACTGGTTGTGCAGCACCACGATGACGCTGAGCTCGGCCGCACCCGACACCGTGAAGTCGAGCCCGCGCCGGGCCAGCTGCGGCAGCATGTTGTCGGCGGCGCGGGCGAACAGCTGCTTGGACTGCCGCTCGGCGACCGGTTCGACGGCCTGGGGGAGCTGGCCGCTGCTCAGCCGCGACAGCCAGTGCGCGAACGCGTCGCGGAAGGCGCCGCCCTCCAGGTCGGCCTGCACGCGCCCGCTGAGGAAGTAGTGCAGCAGGGCGATGTCGGGATGCGGCCGGCGGCGCTCGGCGGCGCCGTGCTTGACGAAGTGCTCGTAGCCGCTGCGGAAGCGCCCGGCATCCACCGCATCCTGCACGTCCGGGTAGGTCTCGGCGTAGTACGCCTCGGAGAACCATTCCAGCGCCTGGTAGCGCTGCGGCGTCGGGTTGCACAGGAAATGATGCAGCGCGCAGCTCCAGCGTCCGGCATCGAGCTCGCGGCGCACCTCGGGGTAGCTGTCGAGGTACCAGCGCGGGTCGAAGTACCACGACACCCGCGACAGCGTGCCGGAGACGCAGCCGCCGGCCAGGAACTGCGCGAACGACCCGCCGGTTCCCGGACCGGCGGGATCCTGCTCGGCCTTGTTGTTGCGATACAGCTCGGGGTCGAACAGCCAGTGCCCGCTGCGATAGCCGCGGTCGCCGAGCGACAGGTAGTGGTCGTAGCCGTTGACCAGGCCGTGCCGGTCCAGCACGCCGCGGGTGATGTCGGGGTTCTCGGTGCGGTAGAACTTCTCGGAGAACAGCCAGTGCGGCGAGCGCTCGCGGTGGCCGTCGCTGCAGTAGTGCGCGAACCCCGACGCGATCGATCCGGCATCGACATGCTTCGCGACGTCGACGTTCTCGCGCAGGTAGTACGTCTCGTCGAAATACATGTTGGGCGAGTGGCCGAGCCGGGCGCCCTGCTCGCGGTAGTATCGTTCCGCGTCGGCTGTGCCCGAGCGCTCCATCGCCTCGGCCGCCTCCGGGTAGCGGGCGAGATACCAGGCGGGATCGAACATCGACCAGGCGGCGCGGCGTCGGACCGGCTCGTAGTTGACCAGGTCGGGATGCCGGTCATGATCGGGAAGCGAACCGATCCGGGCGTCGTTCACGATCATTGCGCCTGCGAGACACCATTGTGCCCACGCAGATTAACATTGCCTTAACCAGAAGCGTCAAGTTTAAGCGAACGAGGGCGTAATGATGAAGGATCGGCGCCGCAACGGATACGCGGCTACGGACCCGCGGCCGTGCCCTGCGGCGCCGCCTGGGCCGCTGCCTGGACCGCCTGGGCGTTCTGC
>CAXTNB010000122.1:7529-7805 GCA_964245385.1 uncultured Acetobacteraceae bacterium
CCGGCGCGAAGCCGGCCTCGCGGGTGATCGACGCCAGCAGGCTGCGCGCGAACGGGAACAGCAGCCGCGGGCACTCCGCCAGCAGCACCGGCTCGATGGCGCTCTGCGGCACCTGCGCCAGGGTGAAGATCCCGGCGTAGCCGAGCTCGATCTGGTAGGCGATCGCCGGCGCCGGCGCGCCCTCCTCGGGTGCGGTCACCGTCGCCTCGCACTTCACGGTCAGCGTCACCTCGAAGATTGGCTGCGGCACGCCGTCCGGGATCGGCCGCACCAGCA
>CAXTNB010000123.1:0-7712 GCA_964245385.1 uncultured Acetobacteraceae bacterium
TCGTCGTGCCCTCGAAGCCGCGGCTCTCGAACATGCCGGCCGCGGTGGACAGGATCCTGCGCTCGCGCTCGACATGGAGGCGGGGGCCGATGCGATCCTTGCCGAGGCGCTCGACGGCGCGGAGATGTTCCGCGCCTTCGCCGCGCGCCTGCCCGACGTCAAGCTGCTGGCCAACATGACCGAGTTCGGCGGCAGGAGGAGCTCTACGCCTCCATCCGCAAGAACGGCGGCACGCACGCGATGGTGGAGCGGATGCAGACCCGCAAGGAGCTGTACGATGCCATCGGCCTGCACGACTACGAGGCGCTCGACGCGTCGATCGTGCGCACGGTGATTCCTGACGGCGCGGGCGACCAGGACGCCATCGCGGGTGCTCCTGGCGAGGCTCGATCGCTACATGACGGCAACGGAAATGTGACGGATCATCCTGGCCCGGCGGCGATCGGGATCGAGATCGACCGTGCGGCCAAGTCCAGGTCAGTCCTTCTACGATCGCCGCGAGCAGAACCGACGCGTGTCGGATCGGCTCTCGAAGACTTGCGTTGTTGGCTAGTCGCCGAACATTATTTTCGAGACCGGGAGGAACAAGCCATGACGATCGCGTCGATCCTGCGGACGAAGAGCAAGCGGCTGATCCGGGTCGAGCCGGAGACTCCGATATCGACCGTAACGGACATCCTGCACAGCAACACGATCGGCGCCGTGCTGGTGATGCGCGGCGATGAAATGCTCGGTGTCCTGTCGGATCGAGGCATCGTCAGGGCGATGGCGCTGCATCCACAGGGGGTCAGGGCCATGCCGGCCGAGCAGGCGATGAAGCCGCGAAAGTTCGAGACGACGCCGTCGGCGACCCTCGAGGAAGCACTCCGCATCATGACCGACAACAAGGTCCGCTACCTTCCGGTCTTCGAGAGCGAGACGCTCGTCGGCGTGGTCAGCATCGGGGACGTGGTGAAGGCGCTGCTGGACCGGCAGACCGCGACGGTCGAGAGCATGGCCGCCTATATCGGGCAGAGCTGACCGGCCGAGACTTCATCAAAGGCCAGCCGTTCGGGATCCGATACTCCATGGATCGGGGTCTGGGGCCGTCGGCCCCAGCGGGTCGAGGGCAGAGCCCTTGCCTGCCTTCCGCACCCTGCTAGCGCGCTGTTCCAGCGACTGATCGACGTCTCAGGCTGATCCAGCCCGAGGCGATCAGGCGCTGGCGCAGTGACACGCCGCGGCGATCCACGTTACCACCAGGATCGGGCAATCCCGATGCGCCTGATCCGGACCGGTGGTGCAACCTGGATAGGAGAGGCCTCGACATGAGCGGCATGGCCGATTGGCGAAGGCAGCAGCGGGCGCGTGACGAGCGCCTGAAGGCAGGCGCGAGCTTCGCGCACGGCAAGATGGTCAAGCCCGAGGACACCACCGCGTTGCTGGAGGCGGTCATCCGCCCCGGCGACCGCCTGTGCATGGAAGGCGACAACCAGAAGCAGGCCGATTTCCTCGCCGGCGCGCTGGCCAGGGCGGACCCCAAGAAGCTGCACGACCTGCACGTCGTCCAGTCCGGCATCGTGCTGCCGGAGCATCTCGACCTGTTCGAGCGCGGCATCGCCAAGAAGCTGGACTACTCCTACTCGGGGCCGCAGGGCGGCCGGATCGCGCGTGCGCTCAACGCCGGCAAGATCGAGCTCGGGGCGATCCACACCTACATCGAGCTGTTCGGCCGCTACTTCATGGACCTCACGCCGCATGTCGCGCTCACGGTCGCCCGCGCCGCCGACCATGAAGGCAATCTCTACATGGGGCCGAACACCGAAGACTCGCCGGTCGTGATCGAGGCGACGGCGCTGAAGCAAGGCGTCGTCGTGGCTCAGGTCAACGAGGTGATGGACAAGCTGCCGCGGGTGGACGTGCCCGGTGACCGCATCGACTTCATCGTGCGATCGCCCAAGCCGTTCTACGTCGAGCCGCTGTTCACCCGCGATCCCGCCCAGATCACGGAGACGATGATCCTGACTGCCATGATGGCCATCAAGGGCATCTACGCCGAGTACGGCGTCAAGCGGCTGAACCACGGCATCGGCTTCAACACCGCCGCGATCGAGCTGCTGCTGCCCACCTACGCCGACAAGCTCGGGCTGAAGGGCAGGATCTGCACGCACTGGGCGCTCAATCCGCATCCGACGCTGATCCCGGCCATCGAGTCCGGCTGGGTCAAGCAGGTCCACAGCTTCGGCTCGGAAGTGGGAATGGACGAGTACATGCGTGCCAGGCCGGACATCTACTTCAACGGGCGGGACGGCTCGATGGCATCGAACCGCATGTACTGCCAGGTGGCGGGACTGTACGCGACCGACCTGTTCATCGGCTCCACGCTGCAGATCGACCTGGCCGGCAACAGCTCGACCATCACCCAGGATCGCATCGCGGGCTTCGGCGGCGCGCCGAACATGGGCTGCGACGCCCACGGCCGGCGCCACCCGAGCGACCCCTGGCTGAAGGCGGGACGCGAGGCGTCCGACGGCCATCCGGCGCTGACGCGCGGCCGCAAGCTGGTGGTGCAGGTGATCGAGACCTTCAGCGAGAAGATGGTGCCGAGCTTCGTCGAGACGCTCGACAGCTTGAACCTGGCGGAGAAGCTCGAGCTCGAGCTGGCGCCGGTCATGATCTACGGCGACGACGTGACGCACATCGTCAGCGAGGAGGGTATCGCCAACCTGCTGCTGTGCCGCACGGCGGAGGAGCGGGAGCACGCCATCCGCGGGATCGCCGGCTTCACGGACGTCGGACGCGGCCGCGACCGCAAGATGGTGGAGGCGCTGCGGCAGCGGAAGATCGTCCAGCGTCCCGAGGACCTCGGCATCGATCCGCTGGACGTCCACCGGAGCCTGCTCGCGGCGCGTTCGGTCAAGGAGCTGATGCGCTGGTCGGGCAACCTCTACGATCCGCCCGCCAAGTTCCGCAACTGGTAGGAGCCTCGCCGCGTGGAAAACCTGAAGATCAAGCACACGGTCAAGGGCCGGCTCGCCGGGATGAAGGACCAGGCGATCATCGGTGTGGTCGCATCCGGCAACCTCGAAGTACTGCTCGAACGCGTGCTGCCGGACGAGCACTGCGAAGTCGAGATCAGCACCACGGCGAAGGGCTACGATGAGATCTGGAAGGCGGTGGTCGCGGATTTCGTCGAGCGTCACTCGCCCGGCGGTCTTCGTATCTCGATCAACGACGGGGGTGCCCGGCCCGATACGGTCTACCTGCGCCTGATCCAGGGCACCGCCTTGATGGAGGCCGAGTGATGGGCGACGCAGCGACGCATGACGAGGCGAGCTGGTTTCAGGCGACCGCCCGGCAGCGCGTGGACGGCCTGCTGGACCCTGGCAGCTTCGAGGAGTTCCTCGGGCCGGCCGAGCGGGTGCAAAGCCCGCACCTCGGTCTGTTCGATCTTCCGTCGGCGTTCGACGACGGGGTCGTGATCGGCCGGGGCAAGCTCGACGGCGAGGATGTGCTGCTCGCGGCCCAGGAAGGTCAGTTCATGGGCGGCACCTTCGGCGAGGTCAGCGGCGCCAAGATCGTGGGCCTGCTCCGCGCCGCCCGCGACCACGCCGGAGACGAGAAGGCAGGCCTGCCGCGCACGATCCTGCTGCTGCTGGACAGCGGCGGCGTGCGCCTGCAGGAGGCGAACGCGGGCGAGCTTGCGGTCGCCGAGGTGATGCGCGCCGTCGTCGAGGCGCGATGCGCAGGCGTGGCGGTGATCGCGCTCGTCGGAGGCAAGTCGGGAGCGTTCGGCGGCGCCGGGCTGACGGCGGCGACGTGCTCGCGCATCGTGGTCTCCGAGGAAGGCCGCATCGGCGTCTCCGGCCCGGAGGTGATCGAGACCAACAAGGGCGTCGAGGAGTTCGACTCCGCCAACAAGGCCCTGGTCTGGAGCACCGTCGGCGGCAAGAACCGCCGGCTGATCGGCGGCGCGGATGCCTTCGCGAGCGACACGATGAACGGCTTCCGCACCGCCGCGATCGCCGTGCTCGGCAAGGCTCCACCCTTCGACCTCGACAGCTTGCGGGCCGAGCAGGCTCGCCTGGCCAGGCGTCATCAGCGCCTCGGGCAGTGCGACGATGCCGTCGCCATGTGGAAGGCGCTGGGCATCAAGGACCCGGAGACCATCCGGGACATGGACGTCGTGCCGTTCATCGCCGTCGCGGACAGCCTGACGGAGGCCAATCATGACGCTCGATGAAGTCCTCGTGGGCTTGTTCCCCTCCGGTCACCACGTGACGACCAGCGAGGACGGCTGGATCACCGGCCACGCCACGCGCCGCGGCGGTGAGCCCATCGCGGTGATCGGGGTCGCGAACGGCGTGCCGCTCGGCGCTGCGGGCGTGCTGACGTTGGCGGAGCACGTGCTGGCCGTGGTGGAGCACGGGCGCGACACCCCGATCCTGGTGCTCGTGGACACGGAAGGTCAGCTGATGGCCCGGCGCGAGGAGATGATCGGTCTCAACGAGTATCTCGCCCATCTCGCCAAGACCCTGCTGCTGGCCAGCCAGCACGGGCACCGCACCCTGGGGCTGGAGTACGGCCGCGCATCCGCCGGCGCGTTCCTCGCGACCGCCCTGGCGACGGACAGCCTCGTCGGCCTGCCGGGTGCGGAACCCGCGGTGATGGATCTGCCGTCCATGGCCCGCGTCACCAAGCTCGCCGAAGACGAGCTGAAGGCGCTGGCCAGGACGACGCCGGTGTTCGCGCCGGGCCTGGATCCTCTCGCCCGCACCGGCGCCGTGGCGGAGATCTGGGACCCGAGCCAGCCGCTCGACGAGCAGCTCGAGGCGTCGCTGCGACGCGTGCGGCAGAAGGACGTGCGCGACCAGCTCGGCGCCGAGCGCCAGGGAAGAACGATGGCGGCGAAGGTCGCCCTGCGGGTCATCGCGGCGGCGACCGGCCGGAGCCACGATGCTGCGGCGGCATGACCTGCTATGTCCGGGCCGGACCGCCTGGGACGCGCTGCTGCGCCATCGCGCGGATCTGATCGGCGTGCCGGTGCTGGGCGACTGGGCCGAGCTCGGCCGGCCCGTCATCGTCCGCCGCCGTCTGCCCGGCGACGGAGCGGACGACGTGCCGGCGGCGCTGCCGTTGCCGCCGCGCTGCGGCAAGCAGCGCATCGCCGTCCGCTTCCCGCCCGAGGCCGAGCTGGCCGCATCGCCGCCGGTCCTGCTGCGGGACGCAGCCGCGGCGGCGCCCGCTGCCTGGCACGAGGTGATCGCGAGGTTGGTCGCACTGGGCGGAAGCCTGGGCGTCGCGCCGCGCGTGTTCGGCTCCCTGCTGTGGCAGCACGCGACCGGACTGTCGTACCTGACGCCTCGGTCGGATCTGGACCTGCTGTGGCCGGTGCCCGACGAAGCGGCAGCCGAAGCCTTGGTCCAGGCGCTGCTCCGGCTCGATGCCTCGGCGCCGGTCCGCCTCGACGGCGAACTGCTGCTGCCGGATGGCGCGGGCGTCAACTGGCGGGAACTGGCCCAGGCGGACATCCCGCGGGCCACGGTGCTGCTCAAGACGATGAACGGCGTGGCGGTGCGGTCGAAGGCGGATCTGTTCCGCGCTCCGGTCCCGGCGTGACGGCTGCGGCGCCCAGGCTTGCCAGCCGTGCCGTCGCCGTCGATCTCGGCGTGCGGGTGGCGGGTGCGGCGACGTCCGCGCTGCTGGCCGAGTTGCAGACCTGGCCGAAGCCGGGCCTGGTCAGCCACGTCGATGCGGGCAGCCACGCGGACATGGATGCAGGCACGTTCAGGGCCAGCGTCGCGGCGCTGCAGCCCTTCTATGCCGACCTGGTCGCGGCCGGCGCATCCGACGCCCAGATGCCGGAATTGCGCGCGATCGGTGTGGCGGCGGAGCGGGCGATGCTGGCCGCGACGGGCGGCGTCAACACGCATCGCGGCGCCATCTTCGGCCTGGGACTGCTGTGCGCGGCAGCCGGGGCCGCCTGGGCTGGCGGGTCGAGCGACCGGGGCGACCGCAGACCGCCCGCGTCGTGGCTCCCCGCGATCGTGCGGCAACGCTGGGGAAGCGCCATCCTGCACGACCCCATCGCCCTGCACAGCCACGGCACCGCGGCGCTGCGGCACTTCGGCGCAGGCGGTGCGCGGGCGCAGGCCGCTGCCGGTTTTCCGCACGTCCTCGAGATCGGGTTGCCGGCGTTGCGGCTGGGCCGCGTGCTGGCGCCGGGGAATGCGGAGGCGGCGCGCGTGCAGGTGTTCTTCGCCCTGCTGCGATCGCTGGAGGACACCAATCTGCTGCATCGCGGCGGTGCGGCGGGCCTGGCCTTCGCCCGCCAGCAGGCGTCGAAGTTCCTCGCGGATGGCGGCGTTGGGCAGGCGGACTGGCAGGAGCGGGCTGCCTCCGTGCACCGGAGCTTCGTGGCCCGACGCCTCAGTCCCGGCGGCTGCGCGGACCTGCTCGCCGCCACCTTGTTCCTGGACGGGTTGAGCCGCTCGTCATGACCAGCACCGCGATCCTCTGCTCCGGTCAAGGCTCGCAAGCAGCCGGCATGTTCGACGTGCTGGCCGACGCACCGCAAGCAGCGCACGTGTTCGAGGCGGCGAGGGCGGCCTTGGGTGGCGAGGACCCACGCGCGCTCGTGCGGCACGCCGGCGAGGCGGAGCTGCACGAGAACAAGGCCGGGCAGATCCTGTGCTGCACCCAGGCCCTGGCGGCGTGGGCGGTGCTGCGCGACGTCGTCCCGCCCCCTTTGGTGGTGGCGGGCTACAGCGTGGGCGAGCTCGCCGCCTGGGGCGTCGCCGGGCTGCTGGAGGCCGAGGTCGTGCTCGGCCTCGCCGTCAAGCGCGCCGCGGCGATGGATCGCGCCGCGCACCAGCCATCGGGCCTGGTCGCGATCCGTGGCCTTCGCAGGCGCCAGCTGGAACCGCTCTGTCGCGTGCACGGTTGCCACGTCGCCATCGTCAACGCGCCCGACCAGATGCTGGTCGGCGGCGCCCGCGCATCGCTTCCGGCCATGGTCAGGGATGCCGAGGCGCATGGTGCGCAGCGCGCGACCATGCTTCCGGTCGCCGTCGCCTCGCACACGCCGCTGCTGAGGGCAGCAAGCGCGCATTTCCGGGACGATCTTGCGGAGGCGAGCGTGGCGGCCGCCGTGCGGTCCGGCGTGCGGCTGCTCAGCGGCATCGACGGCGAGGCCGTGTTCGATGTCGATGCCGGCCTCGACAAGCTCGCGTTGCAGATCCGGCAGACCGTGGACTGGGCCGCCTGCATGGACAGCTGTCGAGCCGCCGGGGTGTCCCGAGTGCTCGAGCTCGGACCGGGCGGCGCGCTCGCTCGGCTGGCGCGGGACGCGATGACGGACAGCAGCGTCCACGCGCTGTCGGAGTTTCACTCCCTGGACGGGCTGAGCCGATGGCTCACGACGGCGGGAACTTGATCGAGCCTGGTGCCGCCGGCGAGGCGTGTCGCGCTGGGGGGTCGGCAGGCGCTAGAACACGCTCACGCTGACGGAAATCGCGCTTTCGGGTTTCCGGCGCCGCCTTGATGGGTGATCCATCGATCTCCACACAGCTTCGGCCACGCAGCCAACTTCCTGCGACAGGCCGGTCATTCCAGCCAGCGTGAGAATGCTCCAACGGCAGGACTGGGTGGCTACGCTCAGCTCGCGTGGCGGCGAAGCAAGGATCGCCGGCGAACGCCGAATGCAGAGCGCGCCGCCGCGGCTTCAGATCACA
>CAXTNB010000124.1:0-7699 GCA_964245385.1 uncultured Acetobacteraceae bacterium
CGCTACCACGAGGCGCTGCTCGCGCTGCGCGGCGGCTGGACCCGGCGGGTGAGCATCTTCCTGCCGACCGGCGCGGGCGAGCCGCCGGCGATCCTGCATCTCGTGCCGATGGCCGGCCTCGACGAGGACACCCCGACCGAGGGCGGCAGCCTGGTCGTCATCACCAGCCTGTCGCCGCGCGCGCTGCCCGGCAGCGAGATGCTGCAGGGGCTGTTCGACCTCACCCCGGCGGAGGCCCGGCTCGCGATCGGGCTGGCCGGCGGCAACAAGATCGGCGAGCTGGCCACGCTGTTCAAGGTCTCGCACGAGACCATACGCTCGCAGATCAAGCAGGTGTTCGCCAAGACGCGGACGCGCAGCCAGGCCGAGCTGGTGGGCCTGCTGGCCCGGCTGCCGCCGCTGAGCTGAGCCCGCCCTACCCGCGGCCGCGCAGCCTCGAGTGGTGGCGCCCGTAGCCGAAATACACGCCGAGCCCGACGATCAGCCACAGCACCAGGCGCAGCCAGGTGGCGAGCGGCAGCCCCGCCATCAGCACCAGGCAGAAGCCGATGCCGAGCACCGGCACCCAGGGCACCCCGGGAACACGGAACGGCCGCTTGATGCGGCCGTCGGTCTGCCGCAGCCGGATCACCGCGCCGCACACCAGGATGAAGGCGAACAGGGTGCCGATGCTCACCATCTCGCCGAGCACGGTGAGCGGCACCAGCCCGGCCACCAGTGCCGCGCCGACGCCGATCAGCGCCTGGCTGCGATACGGGGTCTGCAGGCGCGGATGCACGTGCGCGAACAGCGCCGGCAGCAGCCCGTCATGCGCCATCGTGAAGAAGATGCGGCTCTGGCCGTACAGGAACACCAGGATCACGGTGGTCAGGCCGGTCAGCGCGCCGATCTTGATCAGCAGCGAGAACCAGCCGATGCCGATCGCGTCGGTGGCGACCGCGATCGGATCGGCGACGTTGAGCTTGGCGTAAGGCACGATCCCGGTCAGCACCGCCGCGACCGCCATGTACAGCACGGTGCAGATCAGCAGCGAGGCGAGGATGCCCACCGGCATGTCGCTCTGCGGGCGGCGCGATTCCTGCGCCGCGGTGGAGACCGCGTCGAAGCCGATATAGGCGTAGAACACTACGCCGGCGCCGCGCAGGATGCCGCTCCAGCCATAGGCGCCGAACCGGCCGGTGTTGCGGGGGATCAGCGGGAACCAGTTGCCGCGATGCACGAAGGCGACGCCGACGCAGACGAAGGCGAGCACCACCGTCAGCTTGACCGCCACCATGATCGTGTTCAGCCGGGCGGACTCGCGGGTGCCCAGCATCAGCAGCAGGGTGAGCAGCAGCACGATCCCGACCGCCGGCAGGTTGGCCAGCGCCGGCGCATGGCCGCCGCCGGCGAGGCCGACCGTGCTGCCGGGCGAGGCGGCGAGGCGCGCGGGGAACCGCAGGCCGCAGCTGCCGAGCAGGCTGACGAAGTAGCCGGACCAGCCGACCGCCACCGTCGCCGAGCCCGCGGCGTACTCGAGGATCAGGTCCCAGCCGATGATCCAGGCGACCAGCTCGCCCATGGTCGCGTAGGCGTAGGTGTAGGTGCTGCCGCTGACCGGCAGCAGGGCGGCGAGCTCGGCGTAGCAGAGGCCGACGAAGGCGCAGGCGACCCCGCCCAGGATGAAGGAGAGCATGATCGCCGGCCCGGCGTAGCGCGCCGCGGCGGTGCCGGTCAGCACGAAGATGCCGGCGCCGATGATGGCACCCACGCCCATGGCGGTGATGCTGACCTTGCCCAGCGTCTTGGACAGGCCCTGGCGGCCGCCCTCGGCGACGATGTCGTCGATCTGCTTGCGCGCGGTGAGGGCATGGTCGGTCATGGGCGGCTCCTGTCGTCGAGCCGCCAGGCTGGCACGCGGGCGCGCCGCTGCCCATGACGCGGCGCCCGGCATCGGCCGGACGCCGCCCCGGCGCGGAACTACTTGGCGGCCGGGTATCGCGTCTGCTGCGGATGGCTGGCGACGTAGCGGGCGCGCCAGTCCCCGACGTGGAACCGGTGCTGCGCGTTGCCCTCGATCAGCTCCAGCCTCGCCTCGTCGCCCGAGCAGACGGCTTCATGCCAGGCGACGAGAAACTGCTCGTCGGTCATCGCCTGCAGCGACGCGGCACCCGGCGCCCAATGGTTAGAGGTCTCTGACATGGCGGACATGAACTCCCGTCGACCGACTTCTTGCGGCCTCGCAAGCTATCCTGCCTAGCAAAGAACGGCCTTCGCAAGCAGATCCGGTGCAGCAGATCAGACCAGCCGCCATCTCATGCTTCGCCGATCGGCAGCATCATGTCCCGGCCGCGGCGCCGCGCAGCGCCAGGGCGGCGAAGCTCGCCAGCCAGTGCTCGCCCACGTAGTCGCCGGCGACGTGCGGCAGCGCCGCGCGCAGGTGTCGCGCCGCGGCGCGGCGCATCGCGTCCGCCTCGAGGCGATCCGCTTCCGCCAGCGACGACGCCAGGCTGGACAGGCACCAGGCGCGACTCAGGTTGAGGCCGTCCAGGTGCACGATCTTGCCGTCGGCGCGGTCCGTGACCTCCGCCGGGACGAACAGGCTTGCCGGGCGGCCGCGTGCCAGGTCGGGCAGGAAGCCCGCGAACCAGGCGAGGAAGCGGTCGCGCGGCAGCAGGCGGCGCATCGCCTCGGCCTCGATCAGCGACGGCGACAGGAACTCGTCGCCGCCCGGCTCCCAGGCCTGGCAGTCCGCGTCGCCGCCGTACCAGCGCCAGGCGGCCTCGCGCAGCGCCGCCAGCAGCGTCGCGTCGTCGTGGATGCGCGCGTACTCGACCGCCAGCGCCAGGGCGAAGGCGGTGTTGGCGTGGGCGCCGTGGCGCACCGGGTAGGGGGAGCGGGCGAGATGCAGCCGCAGCCGCTCGGCGATCAGCGTCGAGAGCGGACGGATCGCCGCCGCCCAGCGCGCGCCAGCCGGACCCGCGTGCCGGTGCAGCTCGGCGTCGAGCATCAGCAGCCAGGCCCAGCCGTACGGCCGCTCGAACCCGGCCGCGTGCGGGCGGAGTAGGTAGTCGCGCTCGGCCTGCAGCGACGGCCGCGTCAGCCGCGCGTCGAACAGCCGGCTGATCCGCGTCGCCTGCGGCAGATCCGGCCGCTCGCGCAGCAGGCTCGCCAGCAGCCAGTAGCCGTGCACGCAGGAGTGCCAGTCGAAGCTGCCGTGGAACACCGGATGCAGCGCCGAAGGCGACAGCGGCGCGTCCGGCGGCCCGGACAGCACGTGGTCGAGCTTGTGCGGATACTCGCGCGCGACGTGGCCGAGGGCGAGCTCGGCGAAGCGCGCGGCGTCGTCCGCCGTCATCCCGCGACCCGCCACCGCCTGCTCAGGCCGGCGCCTCGTTCGCACCCTCCGTCTCGCGCAGCTGCCGCATCTCGTCGTCGGTGAAGGTGCGGCCGCGGGTCAGGAAGCGCAGCTCGCTGCCGTTCTCCAGCGAGAACATGCCGCCGCGCCCGGGCACCACGTCGATGATCAGCTGGGTGTGGCGCCAGGCGGCGAACTGCGCCGCACCGATATAGACCGGCACGCCGCCGATCTCGCCCAGCCGCACGTCGTGGTCGCCGACGATGAAGTCGCCCTGCGGGTAGCACATCGGCGAGGAGCCGTCGCAGCAGCCGCCGGACTGGTGGAACAGCAACGGCCCGTGCTGCGCGCGCAGGCGCTCGATCAGCTCGAGCGCCCCGGCCGTCGCCGTCACCCGCATCAGAAGAAGCCGAGCTTCTTGCTGCTGTAGCTGACCAGCATGTTCTTGGTCTGCTGGTAGTGGTCGAGCATCATCTTGTGGGTCTCGCGCCCGATGCCGGACTGCTTGTAGCCGCCGAACGCCGCGTGCGCCGGGTAGGCGTGGTAGCAGTTGGTCCAGACCCGGCCCGCCTTGATGGCGCGGCCGAAGCGGTAGCAGCGGTTGGCGTCGCGGCTCCACACCCCAGCACCCAGGCCGTAGAGCGTGTCGTTGGCGAGCTGCAGCGCCTCGTCGTCGTCGCGGAAGGTGGTGACCGAGACCACCGGGCCGAAGATCTCCTCCTGGAACACGCGCATCTTGTTGTGGCCGTGGAACACCGTCGGCTTGACGTAGTAGCCGCCGGCGAGCTCGCCCTCGAGGTAGTTGCGCTCGCCGCCGATCAGCACCTCGGCCCCCTCCTGGCGGCCGATGTCGAAGTAGCTGAGGATCTTCTCGAGCTGCTCGCCGGAGGCCTGCGCGCCGATCATGGTCTGCGGATCGAGCGGATCGCCCTGCCGGATCGCGGCGACGCGGTGCAGCGCGCGCTCCATGAAGCGGTCGTAGATCGAGTGGTGGATCAGCGCCCGGCTCGGGCAGGTGCAGACCTCGCCCTGGTTGAGCGCGAACATGACGAAGCCCTCGATCGCCTTGTCGAGGTAGTCGTCGTCCTCGGCCATCACGTCGGCGAAGAAGATGTTCGGCGACTTGCCGCCCAGCTCCAGCGTCACCGGGATCAGGTTCTGGCTGGCGTACTGCATGATCAGCCGGCCGGTGGTGGTCTCGCCGGTGAAGGCGATCTTGGCGATGCGCGGACTGGAGGCCAGCGGCTTGCCGGCCTCCAGGCCGAAGCCGTTGACGATGTTGAGCACGCCGGGCGGCAGCAGGTCGCCGATCAGCTCCGCCCACACCAGGATCGAGGCCGGGGTCTGCTCGGCCGGCTTGATCACCACGCAGTTGCCGGCGGCGAGCGCCGGCGCCAGCTTCCAGCAGGCCATCAGCAGCGGGAAGTTCCACGGGATGATCTGCCCGACCACGCCGAGCGGCTCGTGGAAATGGTAGGCGACGGTGTCGCCGTCGATCTCCGAGATGCCGCCTTCCTGGGCGCGTATGCAGCCGGCGAAGTAGCGGAAATGGTCGATCGCCAGCGGCACGTCGGCGGCGGTGCTCTCGCGGATCGGCTTGCCGTTGTCCCAGCTCTCGGCCTGGGCCAGCAGCGACAGGTTGTCTTCCATCCGGCTCGCGATCGCGCTCAGGATGCCCGCCCGCGCGGCCGGGCTGGTGCTGCCCCAGGCGTCGCGCGCCGCGTGCGCGGCGTCGAGCGCGCGATCGACGTCGGAGGCATCGGAGCGCGCGATCTCGCACAGCGGCTGGCCGTTCACCGGCGAGCTGTTCTCGAAGGTGCGGCCGGCGTTCGGCTCGACCCACTCGCCGCCGATGAAGTTGCCGTAGCGTGCCTTGAAGTCCGGCTTTGCCATTGTTTCCTCCTTTATGCGCCTGGTTCCTTATAGCCCCGCTGCCTCGAAGGTCTGCGTCACGATCGCCTGCGCTTCCTGCTGGATCTGCCGCAGATGCTCGCCGCCCAGGAAGCTCTCGGCGTAGATCTTGTAGACGTCCTCGGTCCCCGACGGCCGGCCCGCGAACCAACCCTGGCGGCTCACGACCTTCAGGCCGCCGAACGGCTGCTGGTTTCCGGGGGCGGCGGTCAGTCGCTGCAGGATCGGCTCGCCGGCCAGCTGTTCGGCGCTGACCTGCTCCGGCCTGAGGCTCTTCAGCAGCTTCTTCTGCGCCGGCGAGGCCGGCGCGTCGATCCGCGCGTAGGCCGGCGCGCCCAGGGTCTCGGTCAGGGCGGCGTAGCGCTGCGCCGGATCCTGACCGGTCACCGCGGTGATCTCGGCGGCGAGCAGTCCCAGGATCAGCCCGTCCTTGTCGGTCGACCACACCGAGCCGTCGCGGCGCAGGAACGAGGCGCCGGCGCTCTCCTCGCCGCCGAACCCCAGCGAGCCGTCGGTCAGCCCGTCGACGAACCACTTGAAGCCGACCGGCACCTCGACCAGGCGTCGCTCCAGCCGTTGCGCGATGCGGTCGATGCTGCTCGACGACACGATGGTCTTGCCGATCCCGGCGGCGGCGCTCCAGCCCGGCCGGTGCGTGAACAGGTACTCGATCGCCGCCGTCAGGTAGTGGTTGGGGTTCATCAGCCCGGCCGAGCGGGTGACGATGCCGTGCCGGTCGGCGTCGGGGTCGTTGGCGAAGGCGAGGTCGAACTGCGCGCACTTGCCGATCAGCCCGGCCATCGCGTAGGCCGACGAGCAGTCCATGCGTATCTTGCCGTCCCAGTCCGCGGTCATGAAGCGGAAGGTCGGATCGACCAGCTCGTTGACCACGCTGGCCTGCAGCCCGTAGCGCGCGATGATCGGCTCCCAGTAGCGGACCGCGGCGCCGCCGAGCGGGTCGATGCCGATGCGCAGCCCGCTGGCGGCGATCGCCTGCATGTCGACGACCGCGTCGAGGTCGCCCACATAGGCCGCGACGTAGTCGTGCCGGTGCACCAGGCCCGAGCCGCGGGCGGCCGCGTAGCTGAGGCGGCGGATCTCGCGGCCCTCGGCGAGGATGCGGTTCGCCATCCGCTCGATCCAGTCGGTGACCTCCGACCCGGCCGGCCCGCCGTGCGGCGGGTTGTACTTGAAGCCGCCATCCTCCGGCGGGTTGTGCGACGGCGTGATCAGCACCCCGTCGGCGAGGCCGTCGATGCGGCCGCGGTTGTAGGTGAGGATGGCGTGGCTGACCACCGGCGTCGGCGTGTAGCCGTCCTGGGCGTCGACCATCACCGCCACGCCGTGGGCGGCGAACACCTCGACCGCGCTGACGAAGGCGGGCTCCGACAGCGCGTGGGTATCGCGGCCGAGGAACAGCGGGCCGTCGATGCCGGCCTCCTGCCGATATAGGCAGATCGCCTGGCTGATCGCCAGGATGTGCAGCTCGTTGAAGCTGTTCTGGCCGGCGGTGCCGCGATGCCCCGAGGTGCCGAACGCCACCCGCTCGGCGGCGAGCGATGCGTCCGGCTTGCCGGCGAAGTAGGCGGTGATCAGGCGGGGCACGTTGACCAGGTTCGAGGCCGCGACCGGTTGTCCCGGTTGATTGTCGGACATGCTGTTCCTCCAGGAGGCGAGCCCATCCATAATGGCGCAATGGCGGCCCCTGTCGAGTGAAGCCGGAGCCGCCTCCGGGGTCGCGGCGCCGCCTGCCGTGCCGCTCCCTCAATGGTGTTCGGACTGCGCCACCCGCTGCTCGGCCAGCAGCCGCCACGGCGCGTTCTTCGGC
The DNA here is from genome assembly GCA_964245385.1 of uncultured Acetobacteraceae bacterium. GTDB lineage: Bacteria > Pseudomonadota > Alphaproteobacteria > Acetobacterales > Acetobacteraceae > Lichenicoccus. The sequence continues at coordinate 7,077 of CAXTNB010000124.1, forward strand.
CCGGCGTCCAGCGCCTGCCGGAACAGGGCGGCGCTGTCGGGGCTGACGCCGCCGTCGGCGCGCACCTGCGCCTCCGCGGTCTGCACCGCCAGGGTCGCGTCGAAACCGTCCTGCAGCGCCCGGTGCCAGGCCAGCGCCGCCTCCGGCCAGTCGCCCTGCGCCGCCTCCGCCTGGCCGAGCAGGATGTAACCCTCGTGCGCCTGCGGCGAGCCTGCCGGCAGGGCGGCGAGGCGGGTCTTCAGCAGCTGCATCAGGCGCTGCTCGTCGCCGCCGCCGACCACCTGCTGCATGCGCGTCGCGATCGGCTGCGCCGGCAGGCCGGGGTGGCCGCCGATCAGGTACAGGCCGAGTGCGGCCAGCGGCAGCAGCCCGAGCGTCGCCAGCACCGGCGCGCGCGAGCCGATCCGGCCGGCCTCCGCCGTGCGGTCGGCCTCCGCCAGCAGCCGGCGCTGGATCTCCAGCCGCGCGGTGGCGTGCTCGCTGTCGGCGATCAGCCCGTCGGCGCGGTCGCGCTCGAGCTCGTCGAGCTGCGCCCGGTGCAGCGCCAGCGCCGCCTCGTGGCGGTCGCGCGCGCCGATCGCCTCGGCGCGCGCCTCCTGTGCCGGATTGGCGAGCATCTCCGA
>CAXTNB010000125.1:0-7661 GCA_964245385.1 uncultured Acetobacteraceae bacterium
GTCTCTGTCGGGAGGCCTTCGGGGGTGGTGCGCGGGCTCAGCTCATCCAGTTGCCCCCATCGACGTTGTAGGTCTGGGCGACGACGTAGTCGGCATCGTCGCTGGCCAGGAACACCGCCATGCCGGCGATCTCGTCCGGCCGCGCCATCCGGCCGAACGGCACCGCGGCGCCGACCGCGCGCTTCTTCTCGCCGGGCTGCAGCTTCTCGTAGCGGGCGAAGCGCGCGTCCACGTCGTCCCAGTGCTCGTTGTCGACCACGCCGGGCGCGATCGCGTTCACGTTGATGCCGTGCCGGATCAGGTCCAGGCCGGTGCTCTGGGTCAGGCTGATGATGGCGGCCTTGGACGAGCAGTAGATCGCCACCAGCGCCTCGCCGCGCCGGCCGGCCTGGGAGGCGAAGTTGATGATCTTGCCGGCCACCCCGCGCTGGTTGCGGCCCTGGGCGATCATCTGCCGCGCCGCCGCCTGCAGGGTGAACAGCGAGCCCTCGACGTTGACCGCGTAGACCCTGCGATAGCTCTCCCGGGTGATCTCGAGCGTCGGCGCCATGTCGAAGATGCCGGCGTTGTTGACCAGGATGTCCAGCCGCCCGGTGCGTTCGACCACCGCAGCCATCGCCGCGTCGATGGAGTCCTGCCGCGTCACGTCGAGAGGCACGCCGAAGCAGCCGGCGCCGAGGTCGCGCGCCACCGCGTTGGCGCCGGCCTCGTTGACGTCGGTGATCGCCACGCGCGCGCCCTCGCGCGCGTAGCGCTCGGCGATCGCCCGCCCGATGCCGCGCGCCGCCCCGGTGATGATGGCCGTCCTGCCTTCGAGCTGCATGGTCCCCCCTGGTCTTCCCATAGCAAGCGGAGCGTTGCGGAGTCGATCATGCCGCGGCGGTCCCCGCCGTCGCCCCCGCGACGGCCTGGGCGTAGCCGCGCAGCACGTCGCGCACGCTCTCGATGACGAGGCGGCGCGGCTCCGGCGCCACCGTCCGGGTCAGCACCCGCTCGTGCGAGCGCGGCAGGTACTGGCTGATCAGGGTCCCGGGGATTTGCACCCCGTGCAGCCGCGCGAACAGCGCCTCGACCGCCGCCCGCGCCTCGGCCGACGGCCAGTAGTAGCGGATGCGGTCGCTGTAGCTGTAGTGCCGCAGCACGCGCTGCTGCTGCGGCGTCCCGGGATAGTGCGTCTGCCAGTGACGCGGGCTCGCCAGCATGGCGGCCTCCATGGTCTCGACCAGCGACGGCGCACCCGGACGCAGGATCTGGGCGATCGCGTCCAGGCCGTACAGCGCCTCGCGCAGCGCGAAGCTGAGCGCCGGTCCGACCTTGAGGATGGCGAACCCGTCCTGCACCAGCCGGCGCAGGCCGGCCTGCGGCTGGTAGTCGGTCGAGTGCGCCTCGTAGACCAGGCCGGGCATGTCCTCGAGTGCCGCCGACAGCGCCGCGGCGCGCGCGGCGTCGTACACCGCGACCTCCTCGTGCCCGAACTCGACCCCCGGCTGCACCACGACGGCGATCACCCGCGCCCAGGCTCCGACGTCGCGGAAGGCGCGCTCGTGCACGGCGTAGGTCGCCAGCACCGCCTCCGGTGAGGTGGGCCGCAGGTGGTCGAGCGCCTCGGTGGCACCGCCCGGGGTCGGCACCTCGGTGCCGACGATGTAGACCGGCCGCGCCGTCGCCGCCGCCTCGGCGGCGGTGGCGAGCGCGGCCGCGCGTCGCGCGATCTCCTCGTCGGCCAGTGCCGCGGGCTCGTCGCGGCAGCCCATGCTGGCGTCGAGGTGCAGCTTCTCGTAGCCGGCGGCGGCGTAGGCGGCGATCATCTCGCCCGCCCGCCGCATCGCCTCGGGCGCCGGCAGGTGCTTCCACGGGTTCGGGCCGAGATGGTCGCCGCCGAGGATCAGGCGGTGCCGCGGCAGCCCGACCCGGTCGGCGATCGTCTCCACCAGGCGGCGGAACTCGGCCGGCCGCATGCCGGTATAGCCGCCCTCCTGGTTGACCTGGTTGCAGGTCGCCTCGATCAGCGCCGGCGCGTCGTCGTCGAGCGCCTGCAGCAGGGCGGCCTCGATCACCAGCTCGTGCGCCGAGCAGACCGAGGTGATCCCGACCGGGTGGCCGGCCTGCCGTCGCGCGCGCAGCGAGAGCAGGGGCTCGGTGCTCACCGCGACGCCTCCGCGGCGGCGATCAGCGCGTCCAGCGCGGCGAAGTCCGAGGCGCCCTGCATCGGGCCGCGCACGCCGACGGCGCGGGCGCCGCTGGCGCAGGCGTAGCGCAGGCTGCGGTGCACGTCGTGGCCGAGCCGGCGGCAGGTCACGAAGGTGGCGCCGAAGCAGTCGCCGGCTCCGGTCGGATCGACCTCGCGGACGCGGAACGCGGGCAGGTGCAGGGTCTCGCCGGGTGCGTGGTAGCTCGCACCCTCGGCGCCGCGCTTGACCACGATCGCCGGCACGCCGACCCCCAGGATCTCCTCGATCGCCGCCGCCTCCGAGGCCGCCTCGGTCAGCAGGGTGAGCTCGGCCCCGCTCGGCAGGAACAGGTCGCAGCGGCGCAGCATGTGCAGCAGCGCGTCGCGCATCCCCGGCAGCACGAGCATCTCCTTGCGCACGTTCGGATCGAACGACACCGTGCCGCCGCGGCGCCTGACCTGCTCGACCGCCGCCTCGGCCTGCTCGATCAGCTGCGGCGAGAACAGCGACGAGCCCATGACGTGCAGGTGGCCGCAGCCCTCGAGCACGGCGCGCGCGGCCTCGGCGATGCGGATCTCGCCGGACGCGCTGTGCCGGACGTTGAAGACGAAGTCGCGCTCGCCATCCTCGCGGTAGCGCACGAAGGCGCTGCCGGTGGCGTGGCCGGGCAGCACGCGGATCGCCGAGACGTCGACGCCGTCGCGACGCAGCCGCTCGACGTTGAGCCGGCCGAAATCGTCGTCGCCGACGCAGGAGATGATCCCGGCCGGATGGCCGAGCCGCGCCACCTGGTCGATGAAGATCGCGGGCGCGCCGGAGGGGTAGGGTCCGACCAGGGCGAGCGGTGCTCCGAAGCCCTCGCCGCGCGTCTCGGCCATGATCTCGACCAGGATCTCGCCGAGCGTGACGATCGCGGCGCTCACCGCGGATGCGGCCGAGCGTGGCACCGGCTGCCATGGCCGGACCGCCGCTGCAGGACGACGCTGCGTGTCCCCAAGACCATCTGGCGTTCCCGGCCTTCGTCTGCGCGAAGGACATTGAATTCGTTACGCACCTTCTATGCCAAGGCGGCGCCGCAGGCAAGGCCGCCCGGGGGCGCCGCCGCTCGGCCGGGCCGGCCTACTCGAAGCGCGCGCTGCGCTTCTGGCCGATCATCGAGAGCAGCTCGCCACGCGTCACCGCGTCGTCGCGGAAGGCGCCGAGCATGCGGCTGGTCACCATGCTCACCCCGGGCTGGTGCACGCCGCGCGTGGTCATGCACTGGTGGCCGGCCTCGATGATCACCGCGGTGCCGAGCGGCTGCAGCACCTCGTCGATGGTGCCGGCGATCTGCGCGGTCAGCCGCTCCTGGATCTGCAGCCGCTGCGCGTACGCCTCGACCACGCGGGCGAGCTTGCTGATGCCGACCACGCGGGTGCGCGGCAGGTAGGCGACGTGGCAGACGCCGATGATCGGCACCATGTGGTGCTCGCAGTGGCTCTCGATGCGTATGTCGCGCAGCAGCACGATCTCGTCGTAGCCGCCGACCTCGGTGAAGGTGGTCGCGAGCAGCGCCACCGGGTCGATCTGGTAGCCGCGGAAGTACTCGTCGTAGGCGCGCACCACGCGGCGCGGCGTGCCGAGCAGGCCCTCGCGCGCCGGATCCTCGCCGGCCCAGCGCAGCAGGGTGCGCACCGCCGCCTCGGCCTCGTCCTGCGTCGGGCGGTCCGCCGCCGTCGCCGCCGCGGACGCGGGCGGCCCGGAGGTCGCCAGCTTGGCCGCCTGGTCCATCAGTGCACGACCCCCGACTGGTGCGGGCTGTCCAGGCTGAAGGTCGGGATGCGCACGTCGAACGGCTCCCCCGACCCGGTGCTGATCATGTGGTAGGCGCCGGTCATGAAGCCCGAGGGCGTCTCGAGCGGCGTGCCGGAGGTGTACTCGAAGGCCTCGCCGGGATCGAGCTGCGGCTGCTCGCCCAGCACCCCGTCGCCCTGCACGTGCTGGGTGCGGCCGCGGCCGTCGGTGATGTGCCAGGTGCGGCGCAGCAGGCGCACGTTCTCCGCGCCGTGGTTCTCGATGCGCACCCGGTAGGCCCAGACGAACTGGCGCTCCTCCGGCTGCGACTGGTCCTCGAGGTAGAACGGCCGCACGCTGACCTTGATGCCGCGCGTGGTGGCGGAATAATCCTCCGCGCCGCCATCCTCGGCGAGCGGGCTGCCGGCTCTCCCGGCGGCGCCGGCGGTCGCGCGGTCGTCCTTCATGGCTTGGGTCCTCCCGTCATGCGACGACCCGCGTCGCCGGGGTCATTCGGCCGCCTGGCGCCGCGCCGGCGTCGCCAGCGCCCGGCCGAGATCGTCGATCAGGTCGTCGGGATGTTCCAGTCCGACCGACAGGCGCACCACCCCGTCGGTGATGCCGAGCCTGGCGCGCTCCGCGGCACCGATCTTCATGTGCGTGGTGGTGGCGGGATGGGTGGCCAGCGAGCGGCTGTCGCCGAGGTTGTTCGACACCGCGATCAGGCGCAGCGCGTTCATCATCCGGAACGCCGCCGCCTGGCCGCCGCCCTCGGCGTGGGCCAGCTCGAAGGCGACGAGGCTGCCGCCGGCGCTCATCTGCCGCATCGCCAGCGCGTGCTGCGGATGATCAGGGCGGCCGGGATACCAGACCCGGGCGATGCCGGGCGCCGACGCCAGCCAGTCGGCGACCCGCGCCGCACCCGCGCTCATCGCGTCGACGCGCAGCGACAGCGTCTCCAGCCCCTTGAGCAGCACCCAGGCGTTGAACGCGGACAGGGTGGGACCGGTGTTGCGCAGGAACGGCTGCAGCACCTCCTCGACCCAGGCGGCACGGCCGAGCACCGCGCCGCCGAGCACGCGGCCCTGGCCGTCGATGTGCTTGGTGCAGGAATACACCACCACGTCGGCGCCGAACTCGAGCGGCTTCTGCAGCAGCGGGGTCGCGAACACGTTGTCGACCACCACCAGCGCGCCGGCCTCATGGGCGAGGTCGGCGACCGCGCGCAGGTCGACGATGTCGAGCATCGGGTTCGACGGCGTCTCCAGCAGCACCAGCGCGGTCGGCGCCGACAGCGCCTCGCGCCACTGCCCGAGGTCGTGGCCGTCGACGAACACGCTCTCGATGCCGTAGCGCGGCAGCAGCGTCGAGACGATCCAGAAGCAGGAGCCGAACAGCGCCCGCGACGCCACCACGCGGTCGCCGGTGCGCAGGTGGCTCAGCATCGCGGCGTGCACCGCCGCCATGCCGGACGCGGTGGCGCGGCAGGCCTCGGCACCCTCGATCTCGGCCAGCCGGCGCTCGAGTGCCGTCACCGTCGGGTTGCCGAAGCGGCTGTACTGGTAGTGCGCGGCCTCGCCCTTGAAGGTCGCCTCCGCCTGCTCGGCGCTGTCGTAGACGAAGCCGGAGGTCAGGAACATCGCCTCGCTGGTCTCGCCGTGCAGGCTGCGCTCGATGCCGGCGTGCACGAGGCGGGTGGCGGTGCGGTAGGAGGAGTCGCTCATCATGGTTTCCCGGTCGAAGTCCCGTGAGGGCCGCCATGGATGACAGGGCGGCGGCCCGGCCGACGCCGCCCGAGCTCCGCCGATGCCTCTTTAGCGCGTTTGTTTAACCTCGCCGCAAGCCGGCCTGACAAATCACGAGGTCCCGCGGCGAACGTCCGGCGGGGCGGGATTTGTAGGCGCTGTGTCGCGACCCCGTCAACCTCGGCCGCCCGATTGCACGCGGCGGCGCCGGCTCCTATAGATGGCCGCGGCCGCGGGTGTAGTTCAATGGCAGAACGGCAGCTTCCCAAGCTGCATACGAGGGTTCGATTCCCTCCATCCGCTCCAGCTGGGCCGCTCCCCGCTACGACCGGTCCGCCTGGTGCCGCATCGCCGCCCGGTGCTGCTCCACCGAGCGCTTGAGGTTGGCCAGCGGCGGTGCCTGCAGGCTGTCCTGGTAGACGTGGCCGTCCCAGATCCAGCGATCGTTCTTGCCGACCAGCAGGTCGTGCGCGCCCTCGTGCTGCTCCTTCATCACCCGGATCGGCCCGCTCACGGAATCCAGCACCTTGCGCCAGCGGCGGTCGTGCCGCAGGTACACCGAGGTCGAGCAGCCGGCGGAGCCGCACAGGCTGGCGGATTGCAGCTGCACGAACAGCGCCTCGTCGCCGCGCGGCGACGCACCCGCCTCCTGCGCCGCCAGCCGCGCCGAGCCGACCAGCACCAGCGGCGTCTCGCCGTGCCGCGCCGCACCCTGCATGTCCTCGGCGTTGAGCATGCGCGCCGCCCGGTCCTGCGCGGTGCCGGGCTGCCGGCTGAGCAGCACCGGCGCGCCGAACTCGCGGGCCGCGTGACGATGGTGACCGGCCGCCAGCGCGCCGCCGGGCACGCCGGCGAGCAGCGCGAGCGAGCCTGCGAGGAGCAGCGGTCGGTATCGCATCATGGTCGTGTTTCCCTCGGGCCGCCGCGTTGCCGCCCGCCGCGCCGCGGCACGCAATCTAGCCGGCTGCGGCGGCCGCGGTCGATACGCCGCTGGGACGAATGCGGCAGGCGGGCCCGGAGCGACTGCCCGAACCCGGCCGCCGCCGATCCGGCCGCAGCTCATCCGGCCGCCCGCTATTCGCCGGCCAGCCGCAGCCCGAACTGACTGGCCAGCTGGTCGCGATAGGCGCGCTGGCGCAGGCGCTCCGGCTCCGGCACCGCCGGGCCGCGCCCGACCAGGCGGTGGATGCGCGCCACCTCGCCGAGATGCTTCTGCCCGGCCAGACGCTGCGTCGCGGAGCCGCCGTGCCGGCGGTGTATGTTGAGCGGGTCGGCGACGTAGGCGATGCGGGCGCCGGGCTCGCGCAGCATCTCGATGTAGAGCCGCCAGTCGCCGGCCATGCGGAAGGAGAACAGCGAGTCGCCGCAGCGCGACAGCGCCGCCTTCAGCGCGCGGCGCTCGAACAGCACGCCGCTCACGTTGAGGATCAGGTTGCGCTCGCTGAGGCAGGACCGCACGAAGTCCTGCCCGTCATGCAGCCCGTCCTGCTCGAGCAGGCTGCCGGCGGTCGCGGCGTAGTACGGCTTGTAGCTGTCGGACAGCAGCGCGCCGTCGCTGTCGATGGCGCTGCTGTCGCAGAACGCCATCACCGCGCCCTCGGCGCCGGCGAGGGCCGCCGCCAGGCGGTCGAGCAGCCGCGGGTCGGCGGCGTCGTCGGCCTCGGCGATCCAGATCCAGTCGCCCCGCGCTTCGTTCACCGCGCGCTGCCACTGCCGCACCCCCGAGCCCGAGTTGCTGCCGGAGGCGACGACGCGGACGCTGCGGTCCCACTCGGCGGCGGTGGCGCGCGCCACCTCGACGCTGTCGTCGCTCGACGCATCGTCGAGCACGATGATCTCGAGCACCGGATGGTTCTGCGCGAAGATCGAGACCAGGCGCTGCTTCATGTAGCGGGCGTAGTTGAACGAGGGTACCACCACCGAGATGCGCGGCAGCGCCGGCTGCGCCAGCGCCAGCAGCTGCGACACGTAG
>CAXTNB010000126.1:0-7644 GCA_964245385.1 uncultured Acetobacteraceae bacterium
GCAAGGCTGCCGCGGCCCTCGGCGCGCGACCCTCGTCGGTCTCGAACCGCAACGGAGCCGCGACCGACGCGATGCTGGCGCCGCGCGACGACGAGCCCGGCCGGACCCCTTCCTTCTGATCATGGAAGCTCCGTCGTCCTCCCGCATCGCCTCGGCATGACGATGTCGGTGGCGCTGCATGCGGCCTGTGCCGTGCTCTACCTCCTCCTGGCCGTGTTCGTGCTTCGCTGCGTGCGGCTGGACCGCACCGTCGTCGTGCTCGCGGCGAGCTGCCTGATCACGTCGGCCTGGGCAGGCGGGATCGCCTCCGGCGTCGCCGCCACGGACCGGCTCGGCAGCACCCTCGAGCTCATCCAGTCGGTCGCCTGGTTCGGCTTCGTCCTGCAGCTGTATCGCCGATCGGTGCCGAACGCCGCCGCGGGCGCGGACCGCCTGAGCGGTCTCGGCTTCGCCGTGCTGGCGCTGGCGGCCTGCCTTGCGCTCAACTCACACGTCAGCCTGCTGCTGCCGCTCGGCATCGATGGCAGGCTGGGCCTGGCTGCCTGCGCCATCCTGCTGATCGAGAACCTCTACCGCAACGCGCTGGACGACCTGCGCTGGCACATCACGTTGCCCTGCGTCGCCATCGGCGGCCTGTTCCTCTACGACATCGTCCTCTACAGCGACGCCGCGCTGTTCCGGCGCATCTCATCGGTGCTGATGAACGGGCGCGTCGTGCTGATGGCGCTGCTGACGCCCCTGCTCGCCCTCTTCGCGCTGCGCCGCCGGCGCTGGAACGCCACCATCGAGGTCTCGCACCGCGCGGCGTTCTACAGCGCGAGTCTCGTCGCGATCGGCATCTTCCTGCTCGCCCTCGCCGCGACCGGCGAGATCGTGCGCGAGCTCGGGCCCGGCCGCGAGAGCGAGTGGGGCATGGTGGTGGAGGTCAGCCTGGTCTGCGGCGGCGTCCTCGCGGCCGCGCTGTTCCTCACCTCCGGATCGGCGCGATCGAGCCTGCGCAACCTGATCATCCACAATTTCCTGTCGCACCGCTTCGACTACCGGCTCGAATGGCTGCGTTGCATCGCCACGCTGTCGGAGACCGCGGCTCCGATCCCCCTGCACACGCGGGTGATCAAGGCGGTCGCGCAGACGGTGGACAGTCCCGGCGGCCTGGTGTTCCTGCGCGAGGCCGATGACGGGGTGTTCCGCTGGGCCGGATCGTGGAACCTGCCGCCGGCGATCGCGCCGATCCCGGCGGAGCATCCGCTGGTGGCGCTGTTCCGCGATGGCAGCTGGGTGGTCGAGGCTCCCGCCGGCATGCCCTGGCTGCATCGTCTCGCCGCATCGGCCCCGGACGGAGCGGCCGATCTCTGGCTGGCCGTGCCGCTCAATCATGCCGGCCGGCTCTCGGGCTTCGTGCTGGTCGCGCGGCCGCGGGCGCCGTTCGTGCTCGACCACGAGGTGTTCGCGCTCCTGCGCATCGTCGGTCGAGAGGTCGCCCACACCATCGCCGAGCAGCGTGCCGCGGAGACCCTGCTGCAGACACGGCAGTTGCGGGAATACGGCCAACGCTTCGCCTTCGTGGCCCATGACATCAAGAACCTGTCGAGCCAGCTCTCACTGCTGCTGGCCAATGCCGAGTGCCACATCAGCAATCCCGAGTTCCAGCGCGACATGCTCGCGACCGTCGGCGCCTCGGTGCAGAAGATCAACCTGCTGCTGGCGCGGCTGAAGGCGCCGCCGGAGGCTCATTCGGAGCCCGCGCCGAGCCTGACCGTGAGCGACCGCCTGCGGGCGGTCATCGACGGCTGCAGGCCGGAACGCCGGCGTCGCATCCACCTGGAGCAGGTCACCGCATCCGCGGGCGACGTCCGCATCGCGATGGCGGCCGGCGCGCTGGAGGACGTCGTCACCCACCTGCTGAACAACGCCTTCGAGGCTTCGACGCAGGAGGCTCCGGTGCGGATACGCTGCCAGCGCACGCAGCGCCGGCTGCTGATCGACATCGTCGACCAGGGACACGGCATGACGTCCGACTTCATACGCGCGCAGCTGTTCCGCCCGTTCAGCTCGTCGAAGAGCGACGGGTTCGGCATCGGCGTCTACCAGGCGCGCCAGCTGCTGCGCCAGGCGGGCGGCGACCTCATCGCGACCAGCGAGCCCGGCGCCGGCACCACGATGCGCCTGTCGATCCCGCTGGATGCCGGCGTCGCCGCCGAACAGGACATGAGACCAGCCATGCAGCACGCCCGATGAGCCTCCCCACCCTGCTGATCGTGGAAGACGACGAGGGCCTGTGCAGCCAGTATCGCTGGGCGTTTCCCGGCTACCGGCTGCTGACCGCGCACGACCGCGCCGAGGCCGTGGCCCTGGTGCACAAGCACCGGCCCGCGGTGGTGGTGACCGATCTCGGCCTGCCGCCGGACCCGGACGGCGTGACCGAAGGGTTCGCCGTGCTCGATGCGGTGCTGCGCATGGGGCCCGAGATCAAGGTGATCGTGGCCACCGGCAACGGCGACCGGGCGCATGCGCTTCGCGCGATCGCGAGCGGCGCCTACGATTTCTACGAGAAGCCGGTCGACATCGACATCCTGCGCTCGATCGTCGGTCGCGCGCTGCGCATCCACCAGCTCGAGGACGAGAACCGCCGCCTGGCGGAGGCTCCCGGCGCCAGTCCGGTCGCCCGCATCATCACCGCCAGCGACGCGATGCTGAAGATCTGCCGCACCGTCGAGAAGCTGGCCGCGACCAACGTGCCGGTGCTGCTGCTGGGCGAGAGCGGCACCGGCAAGGAGGCGCTGGCTCGCGCGCTGCACGATCTCGGCCCGCGCGCCAAGCAGCCTTTCGTCGCGATCAACTGCGGCGCCATTCCGGCCGAGCTGCTCGAGAGCGAGCTGTTCGGTCACGAGCGCGGCGCGTTCACCGGCGCGGTGAAGCAGACCATCGGCAAGATCGAGAGCGCCGATCGCGGCACCCTGTTCCTCGACGAGATCGGCGACCTGCCGCATCCGCTGCAGGTCAAGCTGCTGCGCTTCCTGCAGGATCAGGTGATCGAGCGCATCGGCGGCCGCAAGCCGATCCAGGTGAACGTGCGCATCGTCTCGGCGACCCATCAGGCGCTGGAGGCGCAGATCGCCGACGGGCGGTTCCGGGAGGACCTGTTCTACCGCCTGAACTCGGTCGCGGTGCGCATTCCGCCGCTGCGCGACCGTCCCGGCGATCCGGTCCTGCTGGCGCGCTACTTCCTGCACCGGTTCAACAAGGAGTTCGGCCGCAACCTGCGCGGCTTCACCGACGCGGCACTCCGCGTGATCGCGTCGCACGGCTGGCCCGGCAACGTCCGCGAGCTCGAGAACCGGATGAAGCGTGCGGTGGTGATGAGCGAGACCCGTACGGTCGACGCCGAAGACCTGGAATTGTCGCCGCGCGAAGATCAGGCGGCAAAGCTCGATACGCCGAACCTGGACCTGCGCGCGGTGCGCATGCGGGCCGAGCACGAGGTCCTGCAGATGGCACTGGCGAGAGGCGGCACCTTGAGCACCGCCGCCAGGCTGCTGGGGATCAGTCGGCCCACCCTCTACGGATTGATCGAGGCGCACGGCCTGACCAACGCCATCGGGCTGGAGCCGGAGAAGATGGAGCTGGGCCATGACGCGTAGATCACGCAGCGCCGCGACGGCCCTGCTCGTTGCCGCGCTCTGGCCGGCAGCGGCCGGAGCCGCCGATTACCTGGGCGACGCCGCCCGGCTGGCGAGCGTCGGCAACCTGCCCGCGGCGCGGCTCGTGCTGCGCAAGGCGGTGCAGGCCGATCCCGGCAACGCCGCCGCCCATTACCGCCTCGGCACGATCGATCTGCAGCTCGGTGATCCGGACGCGGCGGAGAAGGAAGGCCGCCAGGCCCAGGAAGCGGGCTACGACCTCGCCGCCACCCAGTCGCTGCTGACCTCCGCCTACCTGAACGAGGGCCGCGTGCGCGATCTGCTGCGCGATTTTCCGGGCGGGCAGGGCAGCCCGCAGGCCGCGGCGATCACCGCGGTGGCGCGCGGCAAGGCGCAGATGCTGCTCGGCCATGCCGACGCCGCCGAGCAGTCCTTCGCCGAGGCCCGTCGCCTGGCGCCCGGCAGCGCGGCACCGCTGCTGGCCGAGGCGCAGCTCGCGAGCAGCCGGGGCGACATGACCCTGACGGCGCGGAAGATCGACGCCGCCCTCGCCGTCGAGCCGGCCTCCGCCGAGGCGTGGCAGCTTGATGCCGCCCTGCTGACCGACAAGGGAGACGCCGCCGCGGCGATCGCGGCATCCGACAAGGCGGTCGCGGCGGCGCCGGGCCAATACACCTTCCGGCTGGACCGGGCCGGCGTGCTGGTCGCCTTCGACCAGAACCAGCGTGCGCAGGCGGACGTCGACGCGGTGCTGTCGTCGATGCCCGGCAACGCGCGCGCGATCTACTACCGCGCCATCCTGCTGATGCGCGCAGGGCGGTTCGCCGCGGCCAATGCCGATCTGGACAGGCTCTCGACGTTCATCTCGCAATATCCCGGCGCCTACCTGGTGCAGGCCGTCGTCAAGCAGCAGGTGGGTCAGACGGCGCAGGCGCTCGACGCCGCCATACGCTACGTGGCGCGCAGCCCCGGCGACGCCCGCGGCGTGGCGCTGCTGGCCCAGATGCACATCAAGGCGAGGCGACCCGCGAAGGCACTCGAGGTCCTGACCCCGCTGGCGGAAGCGGGTTCGGGCGATCCGGCGATCTATGACCTGCGCGGCACCGCGCTGTGCTGCTCGGTCGCCCGGGCGATGCCCTGACCGACTACCGCAAGGCGCTCACGCTGCGTGCGGACCCCGTCCTGTTCGCCCATCTCGGCGCGGCGCAGCTGGCGCTGCATCAGAACCAGGCCGCCATCGCCTCGCTGCAGCATTCGGTGCGGCTGGCCCCTGCGCAGCCGCAGACCGAAGTCCTGCTGACCGGCCTGCTGCTGGACGCCGGCAGCTTCGATGCGGCGGCACAGATGATCGATCAGCTCAGGACGCAGCAGGGCAGCAGCGAGACGGTCGGCATCCTCACCGGCGACCTGAGTGTCGCGCGCTTCGACCTCCCCGGTGCGCGGCAGGCGCTCGAGGCGGTGCTGCACGACCACCCGGAGTCGGTTCCGGTGCGCCTGGCACTGGCCCGCGTCGCCCTGCTGCAGGGACGCACCGAGGATCGCATCAGCCTGCTCGGCGCGGTGCTGCAGCGGGCGCCGGCGCTCGAACCGGTGGTCGACCAGCTGGCCGACCAGCTCCTGCGTCAGGGCAGGACCGCCGAGGCGACCGGGGTGCTGGAGCGCGCCCACGCGGCGGCGCCGGCCGATCCGCGCTTCACCGTCCGACTGGCCAGCCTCGCCATCGCCGCCGGCGACGCGCAGAAGGCACTGACCCTGGTCGACCAGCGCCCCGGCGACGCGCCGGACCAGGCAGCGGCGGACATGCCCGTGAACGCCTCGACGGTGCTGCTGCTCATGGTCAGGGCGGCGGCGCAGACGGCTCTGAAGCAGCCGGAGGCGGCGCAGGCGACGTATCGCCGGCTGCTGTCTGCCGATCCGTCGCTCACGCTGGCGCGCATCCGGCTCGCCCGGCTGCTGCTCGCGTCGCAGCCCGCCGCCGCGCGCGCCGTGCTGGAGGACGGCCTGGCCGCCGACCCGCAGAACGAACAGCTGCTGCGGGACGTCGTCGATCTCGACGGCGGCAGCCCCGCGACCGCCGGCACCCCGAACCCGGTTCCCGCCGCCGTACCCGCTGCCGCCGCTCTAGCCAGCGCGTCCAGGCTCGCGCAGGATCCGGTCCACCAGCCCGCCAGCCTGGCCCTGCCGGGCGACCTCTACATGAGCGCCAGGCAGTACGACGCCGCGGCCCGCGCCTACGCGACGCCGATGCAGGACGCGCCCTCCACGCGGCTGGCGATCCGGCTCGCCCTGGCGCGGAACGCGGGAGGCCATGCCGCCGAGGCCGAGAAGGGACTACGCGACTGGCTGACGCAGCACCCGGAGGAGCTCGACGCGAAGCGGCTCCTGTCGGACCTGGAGATCGACGCCCGACACCTGGCGTCGGCCAAGGCGCTGCTCGCCGAGCTCGTGGCCGAGCGGCCGGACGATCCGGTGCTGCTGAACAACCTGGCCTGGGTCGACCAGCAGACCCAGGATCCGCAGGCCGTCATCCTGGCGCGGCGCGCCTACCGGCTGGCTCCGGGTGCGCAGACCGCCGACACCCTCGGCACCATCATGACCGCTCGACGCGAGGGGGACGCGGGCGTCAGCCTGCTGCAGCTGGCCATCCTGCAGGCGCCGAACCAGCCGTCGATGCGTTACCACCTGGCGCTGGCCTACGAGACCGCCGGGCAGCCCGCGCAGGCGGTCAAGCTGCTCACGCCGCTGGTGGCGGGTCCCGCCGACTTCGCCGAGAAGCCGAAGGCGAGGGAGCTGCTGGCGGCGCTGTCCGGCACGCCCTGACGGCCGGGCGCCCGGTCGTCACAGCGGTGCGGCACCCTGCCGCGGCGGCCGTGCGCCGGCGGCCTGCGCGGTGGCGTTTGGTGCGAGATAGCGCGCGAACCAGGCCAGCGTGCGGCGTCGCGCGTCCGCCCGGTCCTTCGGGTCCTTCATGCCGTGGCCCTGGCCGGCATAGACGACGAACTGGGTCGGCACGCCGAGCGTGTGCAGCGCGTGATAGAACTCCTGGGTCTGCGGCATCGGGCACTCGACGTCGGCGTCGCCGACGTACTCGAACGTCGGCGTCTTCACGTTCTTGATGAAGCTGATCGGCGAGGACTTGGCGTAGCTCGCCGGATCGTCGTAGACCGAGCCGCCGAAGAACGGCAGCATCCACTCGTCGATGCCGTTCTCGCCGTAATAGGACAGCCAGTCCGAGACCCCAGCGCCGGCCACCGCCGCCCGGAACCGGTCGGTCTGCGTCACCGCCCACATCGTCATGTAGCCGCCGTAGCTGTATCCGGTCAGGCCGAGACGCGCGTCGTCGACCGGCGCGATGCGTTCCACCGCATCGACGCCGTGCAGGATGTCGCGCAGGTCGCCGTAACCGAAGTCGCGCACGTTGGCGGCGGTGAAGGCTTCGCCCTGGCCGAAGCTGCCGCGCGGATTGGGCAGGAACACGCGGTAGCCGGCATGGAGCAGGAACAGCGTGCTGCTGCGCGGCGTGAGGAACGTCGGAATGCTCGCCGCCGAGGGGCCGCCATGCACGTAGACGATCATCGGGCCCTTCGTCGTCGGCGCCGCCCCGCCATCGTCGGTCGGCGAGAGCAGCCAGCCCTGCACGTCGAGAGCGTCGCTGCGCCAGCCCACGCTCTGCGCGACCACCGGCACCGTCGCGCCGGCGTTGACGTGGGTCAGCTCGTGCCAGCGCCCGACCGGGCCGGCTTCCAGCTCCGGCGCGCGGGTGAAGCTCTGGTGGATGGCAGCACTGGCGCCGCCGCCGCAGGCAGCGCCCAGGGTCCAGCCGCCGAAGGACAGGTTGTCCTCGCCGGACCAGAGCGTGCGCGGCGCGGCTTCGCGGCCGAGTGCCAGCAGCTCGGTCCGAGAGCCGCTCAGGGCGCCGCCGGTCAGGCCGCCACCGCAGTCCCACGACAGCGAGGTGACCGTCGCGTGCAGCCCCGGGGTGAGGTCGCGCGGCGCCCTGAGC
>CAXTNB010000127.1:0-7639 GCA_964245385.1 uncultured Acetobacteraceae bacterium
CGCCTTGATCTGGTTGAAGGTCTTCATCGCCTCGATCAGCATCAGGGTCTGGCCGGCGGCGACCTGCTGGCCCTCGGTCACGAACACGCCGGCACCCGGTTCGGGAGACAGGTAGGCGATGCCCACCATCGGGCTCTTGACCGCGCCCGGATGCTTGGCGTGGTCCGCCGCATGCGCGGCGGCGACCGCGTCGGCACCGGAGACGACGGAGACCGGCGAGGCGACCATGGTCGGCGCCATCGCCTGCACCACCGGGGTCGCGCGCACCACCCGGATGCGGCTGTCCCTCTCGGCGATCTCGATCTCGGTCAGGCCGGTTTCGGTCAGGATGTCGGCCAGCGCGCGAATCACGTCGGCATCCACCAGCAGGCGGCTCATCGGTCGTCCTCGTCCATTAGCGTGTCCGCCATCGCCGTCAGCGCCAGGGCGTAGCCACGCACCCCAAGCCCGCAGATCACGCCCAGCGCTGCCTGCGAGACGTAGGAGTGCCGGCGGAATTCCTCCCGTCGGTGGATGTTCGACAGGTGCACCTCGATCACCGGGAGTTCCACCGCCAGCAGGGCGTCCAGCAGCGCGATCGAGGTATGGCTGTAGCCACCCGGATTGATGACGATTCCACGTGCCCGGCCCCGGCATTCCTGCACCCACGAGATCAATTCGCCCTCGCCGTTGGTCTGGCGAAAATCGATCGCCACATCGAGCCGCTCGGCGGCCTGGATGCATACCTGTTCGACGTCGTCCAGGGTCGCGCGGCCATAGATGCTCGGCTGTCGCAGCCCGAGCATGTTCAGGTTCGGTCCGTTCAGCACGGCGATCAGCGGCGGCCCCATGAAGCGGGCGTTAGCATGATGACGAGCGCTCTCCAAGCGGGAGCGCCGGCCGGTCACGGCCGGCAGCGCCCGCCTCGCCGCGGTCGCTGCCGGCGGGCCGCTGCCGCACGGGGGGTGCTCGACGACCGCCGCGAGCACGCGGAGCCGCCGGAAATAATGCCTGCGGGCAGCCAAAATAATTTCGCGCCGGTAGCGATCGGTTTCGACCGGAACGCGCGCCGGCGCGTGCCGATGTTGCCGGCCGCGCGAGATTCTCGTCGTTTCAGCTTGATCCCCCCGCTGTGATCATCCTCTAATACTGGCCGACAGGTGGAGTAAGGCTGATCGATACCTCGCGGATCACCCCGGCGGGCACGCCCGCGGCAGGTCGCACCCCTTCGCGCCGCTGGCTGCTCGCCGGTTTCCTGGCTGCCGCCGCGGCCCTCGGTTCGGCCAGTCCCGGTGCCGAGGCCGCATCCGCCGCCGTCACCGCGGCCTCGCCCGCCTCCCCGATGACGGCCTGGACCTCCTCGGTGCACGCAGCCCTGGCGCGTCAGGCGCGACAGGCCATCGCCGCCGCCCGCCACGTCTTCGTCCAGAGCGGCCTGGCCAGCTGGTACGGCCACGAGTTCACCGGCAGGCGTACCTCCAGCGGCATGCGCTTCGACCCGATGCAGCTGACCTGCGCCCATCGCACCCTGCCGCTCGGCACCCGGGTGCTGGTGACCTCTCAGGCCACCGGTCGCTCGGTGGTGGTGACGGTCAATGATCGCGGACCGTTCGCCGGGCGGGACCGGATCATCGACCTCTCCAGCGCGGCCGCGGCGCGGATCGGCATGGTGCGGAACGGGCTGAGCGTCGTCACCGTCAAGCGCGTCGTGCCGGTCCACGACGACGTGGAGGTGGCGCAGGCGGCCGATTCGGACAGCAGCGACCAGGCGATCGCGGCCAGCCGTGGCATCGCCGGGGATCGCTAGCCGGGATGCTCGGAAAGCGCAGGCAAGGGCTTTGCCCTTGACTCACCGGGGCCGACGGCCGCAGGCCCCGATGCGGCGGCCTGCTCCCCTTCATTCCTCCGCGACGTGGTCGGCGACGAAGGCGCCGCGGCTGCCCAGCGGCTTGCTCTCGCCGGTGGTGCTGTCCTGGGCGGTCTGCAGCTCCAGTTCGGCGTTCAGCTCCGCGCCGAGCAGCACGACGTAGGCGGTCACGAAGAACCACATCATGATGCCGATCACCGCCCCCAGCGGGCCGTAGGTGGCGTCGTAGCTGGCGACGTGGCCGACATAGTACGAGAAGCCGGCCGAGGCGAGCAGCCACAGCGCCGTCGAGACGATCGCGCCAGGCGTGACCCAGTGCCAGCGCGCCTCCTGGCGCGACGGCCCGAACCGGTACAGCAGCGAGAAGGCGGCGGCGACGAACAGCACCATCAGCACCGGGCTGCCGAGCCGGATCAGCAGCTGGGTCTGCTGCTCGATCAGCTGCATGCCGAAATGCGCCGGCACGAAATCCAGCGCCGCCGGCAGGAACACCAGCAGCGCCAGCGTCAGCGCGGCACCCAGGATGCCGCCCAGGGTCATGCCCAGCGCGGTGACCTGGAAGCGGAGGAAGGAGCGCGCCTCCTTCTCGTCGTAGGCGATGTTGAGCGCGGCCAGCATCGACTTGGTGCCGGCCGAGGACGACCACATCGTCACCAGCACGCTGACGATCAGGCTGATGGTCAGCGTGCCGTGGTCCTTGCTGACCAGGACGTGGATGCGGTCGGCGATCAGCGTGTAGGCCGGCCCCGGCAGCAGATGCTTCAGCACCTTCATCTGCGGCTCGACGGTCTGCGGATCGAACGCCAGGCCGTAGACCGAGACCAGCATGCTGATGGCCGGAAACAGCGCCAGGGTGGCGTAGAACGCGCAGCCGGCGGCGGCCAGCCCGATCCGGTCCGAGATCATTTCGGTCAGCGTGCGCCGCAGCACCTGCTTCCAGCCGCTCCAGGGAATCTGCGTCGGCACGTGGGCGTGACGGCCGACGCGCGCATCCAGCCCCGCGTCGCGCCGCGCCTCGGCGTCGTTTTGCTGCCGGACGAACACCCTGCTACGGATCACCTGGTTTCTCCATCCTGACCCCCCTCATGCCGTGTCCCGGCATGCCGTGACCAGACGTGAAGCCGGCCGGTCGAATTTCGGTTGCATCACGGGCGCTGCGGCCTCATATCAGCGCCCACGCAGCAACGCACGTGCCACTGGCCCTCTGAGGTTACGCAACGACGTCAAGCGTTCTGGCAATCGGCTCCCCCGGTGGGGGATCCAGTCTTGGTCGCTGGTCCGTTAGACCGTTTCGCAACTCGTCCATCGTCTTGTTCCGATGGCTCGAACAGATGGGAACAAGGGCGCGATGACCCCGAAGATCGCCCGTTTTCTGGCTGACCATGCGCCGAGCACGCCGTGCCTGGTGCTGGACGTCGACCGCGTGGAGGAGCGCTATCGCGCGCTGCGCGCGGCACTGCCGCTGGCGCGCATCTACTACGCGGTGAAGGCCAATCCCGCAGCACCGGTGCTGCGGCGGCTGGCGGCACTGGGCTCGTCGTTCGACGCCGCCTCGTGGGAGGAGATCAGCCTGTGCCTGCAGGCCCACGCGCCGGCGTCGCGGATCTCGTTCGGCAACACCATCAAGAAGGTCTCGGCGATCGCCCGCGCCCACGAGGCCGGCGTATCGATGTTCGCCTTCGACAGCGACGAGGAGCTGGAGAAGCTCGCTCGCCACGCGCCCGGCAGCCGCGTCTATTGCCGCATCCTGGTCGAGAACCAGGGTGCCGACTGGCCGCTGTCGCGCAAGTTCGGCACCAGCATCGGCCATGCCCGCGCGCTGATGCTGCGTGCGCAGGAGCTCGGCCTCGACCCGTACGGCCTGTCGTTCCACGTCGGCAGCCAGCAGACCAGCACCGAGGCCTACGCGGCCGCGATCGGCCGGGTCGGCATGCTGTTCACCGACCTCGCCCGGAGCGGGCTCGACATACGCATGGTCAATCTGGGCGGCGGCTTCCCGACCCGCTACCGCGAGGACGTGCCGGAGATCGACCAGTTCGCGCTGGCGATCTCGCGCGCGATGACCGGGGCGTTCGGCAACGCGCTGCCCGAGATGGTGGTCGAGCCCGGACGGTTCATCGTCGGCGACGCCGGGGTGGTCTCCTCCGAGGTGGTGCTGGTCAGCCGGCGCGCCGTGGGCGACGGCGAGGACGAGGTCCGCTGGGTCTACCTCGATATCGGCCGCTTCGGCGGCCTGGCCGAGACAGAGGGCGAGGCGATCAGGTACTGCTTCCGCACGCCGCACGACGGCGGCCGCACCGGCCCGGTGGCGATCGCGGGCCCCACCTGCGACGGTGCGGACATCCTCTACGAGCGCAGCAACTACCGCCTGCCGCTCGATCTGGCGTCCGGCGAGCGGGTGGAACTGCTCTCCACCGGCGCCTACGTCTCGACCTACTGCTCGACCCGCTTCAACGGCTTCGCGCCGCTGGCCGAGCACTACATCTAGCGGGCCGTCGCCTCGCCGGCGTCGCACGCCGCGGTTCAACGGAGCGCTGCCGGCGCGGCGCTCAGCCGTGAAACCGCGACAGGTCCAGCAGCACCGCCGCCTCCGTCTCCTTCTCCGACAGCCGGTGCCGCGCGATGTCGCGCAGGCTGATCATGCCGGCGAGGCCGCCGCCGACCACCACCGGCATGTGCCGCAGCCTGCGGCCGTCCATGATCGCCATCACCGTATCGATCCGGTCGTCGGGCTTGCAGGTGATCACCGGGCTGGTCATCACCTCCCTGACCTTGACCTGCAGGGCCCCGGGGCCGCGGGCGGCCAGCAGCTGCACCAGGTCGCGCTCGGAGAAGATGCCGACGATGCCGCCCTTGAGGTCCTCGACCACGACCGCACCGATCCGGCGTTCCGCGAGCAGCGACACGGCGGCGGCGACCGTGGCATCGGGACGCACCGTGGCGCAGGCCCGGCCCTTCTCCTCCAGGATCGTCTCGATCAGCATCGGCAGGCTCCCTGCGGCGTGGCGCCGATAGAGATAGCAACAGGCGGCGCCGGGTTCTACTCCACAGCGGCGCGCAGGCCGGCGCCGGCGGCGACCGGGCACAGCGGCAGCGCCCCGGCCAGGAAGGCCGCGAGCAGAAGCAGGTCCGGCGCGAACGGCAGTCCGGACTGCACCGCGTCGACCGCGGCGGCGCCGAAGATCAGCGCGGGCGTGGCCAGCGGCAGCAGCACCCCGCCGCGTCGCGCGCCGAGCACGATCGCGGCCGCCATGCCGCCGATCAGCGACAGCACCAGCGTGCCGAGCCCCAGCCCGGCGAGCAGCACCGGCAGCGTGCCGGCCCGCATGCCCAGCATGATCGCCAGGGGGCCCGCCGCCAGCAGCAGCGGCAGGCCGGTGGTCAGCCAGTGCGCCGCCATCTTGGCCGAGGCAAGCGCCGCGGCCGGCAGGCCGCAGAGCATGAGCTGGTCGAGTGCGCCGTCCTCGAGCTCGGCGCCGAACAGGCGGTCGAGCGGCAGCAGGGCGGCGAGCAGCGCGCACACCCAGACGATCCCCGGCGCCATGCGTCGCAGCAGCTCCGGCGACGGACCGAGGGCGAGCGGGAACAGGCTGCCGGCGAGCAGGAAGAACAGCAGCGCGCCGAGCGTGTCGGCGCCGTGCCGCAAGGCGAGGCGCAGGTCGCGCGCCACCAGGGCACAGAAGGTGCGGGCCGCCCCGCCCGCGGCGGCGCTCATGCGGCGAGCGCCAGTTCCGTCGCGTCGGGCAGCGGCAGCGGCACGTGCGTGGTAGCGATCACCAGCCCCCCCGCCGCACGGTGCCGGGCGAGCAGCGCGCCCAGCAGCGCGATCGCGCTGCGGTCCAGGCCCAGGCTCGGCTCGTCGAGCAGCCACAGCGTCGCGCGCAGCAGCAGCACCCGGGCCAGTGCCGCGCGCCGCTTCTGCCCCGCCGAGAGCAGCCGCGCCGGCAGGTCGCGCAGCTCCGACAGCGCCACCGCCCGCAGCGCCTCGTCGAGCCCGCCGCCGCCGGTGATGCAGGCGAGACGGAGGTTCTCGCCCAGCGTCAGGCCGGGCTTGAGCGCGTCCTGGTGGCCGAGATAGGCGGTGCGCCGTGCATGCGCGAGGCCGTCCGCGGCGACGGGCACGTCGTCCCAGAGCAGGCTGCCGGCGTCGGGCGGGCGCAGGCCGGCGAGGGTGCGCAGCAGGGTGGACTTCCCGGCACCGTTGGGTCCGGTGAGCAGGATGGCCTCGCCGGCGCCGCAGCACAGCTCGACGCCGTCCAGCACCAGCCGCTCGCCGCGGAAAACCACCAGCCCCTCGGCACGCAGTCGCGGCGCCTGACGGCGAGAGGAGTCGGGAGGGCCGCTTGTTTCGGACACCTGGAGGGGTATGTTCTAGCGCAGTCCGCTTATCAAGCAGACATCGGACGACGCTCCGGCAGGCCGATCCACCGTCGTGCTTCGCGAGACTCTCGAAGGGGAACAGAATGAAATCGGTTGGCCACGACAGCCTGCACACGCGCGAGACGCTCGAGGTGGAGGGCAAGACCTATCACTATTTCTCCATCCCCCGCGCCGAAGCGAGCATCGGCGACGTGAGCCGCCTGCCGGTCAGCCTGAAGGTGCTGCTGGAGAACGTGCTGCGCTTCGAGGACGGCCGCTCCTACAGCGTCGACGACGCGCATTCGATCGCCGCCTGGCTGCAGCAGGGGCAGAGCAGCAGGGAGGTGCCGTTCAAGCCGTCCCGCATCCTGATGCAGGACTTCACCGGCGTCCCGGCGGTGGTCGACCTCGCCGCGATGCGCGACGGCATCACCCGGCTGAAGGGCGACCCGCAGAAGGTCAACCCGCTGGTGCCGGTCGACCTGGTGATCGACCACTCGGTGATGGTGGACTACGCCGGCACGCCGGACAGCCTGCAGCGCAACGTCGAGGTCGAGTTCGAGCGCAACGGCGAGCGCTACGCCTTCCTGCGCTGGGGCCAGGAGGCGTTCGAGAACTTCTCCGTGGTGCCGCCGGGTGCGGGCATCTGCCACCAGGTCAACCTGGAGTACATCGCCCAGGCGGTGTGGACCGCGACCATCGGCGGCGAGACCTTCGCCTATCCCGATACGCTGTACGGCACCGACAGCCACACCACGATGGTGAACGGCATGGGCGTGCTGGGCTGGGGCGTCGGCGGCATCGAGGCGGAGGCCGCGATGCTCGGCCAGCCGATCGCCATGCTGATCCCCGACGTGGTCGGCTTCAGGCTGACCGGGAAGATGCCGGAGGGCGCCACCGCCACCGACCTCGTGCTCACCGTCACCCAGATGCTGCGTCGCCGCGGCGTGGTCGGCAAGTTCGTCGAGTTCTACGGCGACGCGCTGGATCACCTGCCGGTCGCCGACCGCGCCACCATCGGCAACATGGCGCCGGAATACGGCGCCACCTGCGGCTTCTTTCCGGTCGACGCGCTCACCCTCGAGTACCTGACCCAGACCGGGCGCGACGCGCACCGGATCAAGCTGGTGGAAGCCTATCTCAGGGCGCAGGGCATGTTCCGCGACGCGAGCTCGCCCGAGCCGGTGTTCACCGACACGCTGGAGCTCGACCTCGGCAGCGTCGAGCCGTCGCTCGCCGGGCCCAAGCGCCCGCAGGACCGGGTGGCGCTGCGCCAGGCGGCGGAGGCGTTCAACGTCGAGCTGACGCGCAGCCTCGGCGTGCCGGCCAACGACGTCGAGCGCAAGATCGCCGTGCACGGCAGCAACTTCTCGATCGGTCACGGCGACGTGGTGATCGCGGCGATCACCTCGTGCACCAACACCTCCAACCCGG
>CAXTNB010000128.1:0-3926 GCA_964245385.1 uncultured Acetobacteraceae bacterium
CGCCGCCCCGCCCATCCCATGCCCCAGCCCTGCACCTCGGCGAGCGGCACCAGCGTCGCCACCGCCGCACCGGCGAGCATCGCGCCGAGCAGGCCGCCCGCGGCGCCCGACCAGGTCTTGCCCGGCGAGACACGCGGCGCCAGCCTGGGGCCGCCGACGGCGCGGCCGACCAGGTAGGCGAGGCTGTCGCTCGCCCACACCGCCAGCACGACGAACAGCAGCGAGGCCGGTCCGGTCCCGGTCATGCCGCGCAGCCAGACCAGGGCGAAGCCGCTGAGCCCGATCAGCACCACCGCGCCGCCGCGCGCCGGGCCGAGCACGAAGCCGCCCAGCAGCAGCCGCAGGCCGGTCAGCCAGTCGACGCCGACGGCGGCCAGCAGCGACAGGCCGGGCCAGACCAGCAGCATCAGGTGCCGCGCCGAGCCCGACGGCGCCCGCGCCAGCCCCGCCGCCTCCAGCCCGATGCCGAGCATCGCCAGCAGCACCAGGACGTCGAACAGCCAGCCGCCGTTGAACAGCCCGCCCAGGCCCAGCGGCGCCAGCAGCCCCGCCGAGATCAGCCGGATCCGCAGGTCGCGCCAGGCTGGCGCGGAGAGGTCGGCGGGACGGAGGTCGCGGGAGATGCCGGCCTCAGCCAGGACGCGCACCGAAGCGCCGGTCGCGACGTGCGTAGCGGTCCAGCGCGTCGGCGAAGTGGGTCGGTCCGAAGTCGGGCCACAACACGTCCAGGAACACCAGCTCGGCGTAGGCCGCCTGCCAGAGCAGGAAGTTCGACAGCCGGAACTCGCCGCTGGTGCGCACCATCAGGTCGGGATCGGGGATGCCGTCGGTGCTGAGGAAGCGGGCGAACCCGGCCTCGTCCGTGAGCTCGGGGTCGACCAGCCCGGCGCGCACCGCCTCGGCCAGCCGCAGCGACGCGCGCAGGATGTCGGAGCGGCCGCCATAGGACAGCGCCACCATCAGGTTGAGCCGGGTGTTGTCCACGGTGAGCCGCTCGGCGCGCTCGAACTCGTTGCGCATGTCGCCGTCGAAACGCTCGCGCTCGCCGATCACGCGCAGCCGCACGCCCTCGCGGTGCAGCTCGGCCAGCTCGTGACGCAGGTAGTGCCGCAGCAGCCCGGTGAGGTCGGTGACCTCGTCGGCCGGCCGGCGCCAGTTCTCCGACGAGAACGCATACAGCGTCAGCCACTCGACCCCGCTCTGGATCGCCGCCTGGATGCAGCGACGCACCGCCTGGGCGCCGGCGCGATGGCCGGCGAGGCGTGGCAGCCGCCGTGCCGCCGCCCAGCGGCCGTTGCCGTCCATGATCACGGCGACGTGGCGCGGCAGCCCCTGCCGCTCGGCCAGCCGGAGCTTGGGCTGAGCGCCGTCGCGCGGCGGCCCCTCGTCGACCGGCAGGCTGTCCAGTCGCTCGACCTCGATCGGTTCGCTGTTGTCCAAGACCTCAGACCTGCTTGATCTCTCGTTCCTTGTCCGCAAAGTTATCATCAATACGCTTGACGTAGGAGTCCGTAAGCTTCTGCACCTCGCCGGACCAGCCGACGACGTCGTCCTCGCTGATCTCGCCCTTCTTCTCGAACCCCTTGATCTGGTCCATGCCGTCGCGCCGCACGCCGCGCACCGCTATCTTCGCGTTCTCGGCGTAGCGGCCGGCGGCGCGGGCCAGCTCGAGGCGTCGCTCGGCGGTGAGCTGCGGGATCGGCACCCGCACCACCTGGCCGTCGGCGGACGGGTTCAGGCCGAGCCCGGAGTCGCGGATCGCGCGCTCGACCGCGCCGGTCAGCGAGCGGTCCCAGACCTGCACCGTGATCATCCGGCTCTCCGGCACCGCGATGCTGCCGACCTGGGTGATCGGCACCTCGCCGCCATAGGCCTCGACCCGCACCGGCTCGAGCAGGGCCGGACTGGCGCGGCCGGAGCGCAGCCCGCTGAAGTCGCGACGCAGCGTCTCCAGCGCGCCGTCCATGCGCCGGGTGAGGTCTTCCTTCAGGGTCGTCAAGTCTGCGGCCAAGGCCTACCTCCTCCGGTTCCGGCCACGCGCGCGACCGCCGCCACCGCGATGGCGGGCCGGTGCCGCTGCACGCGTGCCCGCTGCACTTGTCCCGCTTTCATTGGCGCTCGACAATCATTGGCGCTCGACGATCATTGGCGCTCGACGATGCGGGTGAACGGCCCCTGGCCGCGCATCACCTGGGCGAAGGCGCCCGGGGCGTGGATGTTGAACACGATGATCGGCAGCTTGTTCTCGCGCGCCAGGCTGATCGCCGAGGCGTCCATGACGTTCAGGTCCTGCGACAGCACGTCGAGATAGGACAGCTCCTGGTAGCGGATCGCGTCGGGCTGCAGGCGCGGGTCGGCGGAATACACCCCGTCCACCTGGGTGCCCTTGAACAGCGCGTCGCACCCCATCTCGGCGGCGCGCAGCGCCGCCGCGGTATCGGTGGTGAAGAACGGATTGCCGGTGCCGGCGGCGAAGATCACCAGGCGGCGCTTCTCCATGTGCCGCATCGCGCGCCTGCGTATGTACGGCTCGGCGATGCTCGACATCTGGATCGCCGACATCACCCGCGTCGGCACGCCGATGCGCTCCAGCGTGCTCTGCATCGACAGCGCGTTGATCACCGTGGCGAGCATGCCGGCGTAGTCGCCCTGGGCGCGGTCCATGCCGCGCGCGGCCGCCGCGACGCCGCGGAAGATGTTGCCGCCGCCGATCACCAGGCAGACCTCGGCGCCGAGCGCGAAGACGTCGCGCACGTCGGCGGCGATGGCGCTCACCGTCTGCGGATCGAGCCCGTAGGAGCCGGAGCCCATCAGCGCCTCGCCGGAGACCTTGAGCAGCACGCGCTTGTAGAGGTTCTCCGCCATGCGCCCGGCCTTCCCGCTGTGCCGCGGCCTGTCATAATCCGCGCACCCGACCCGGACAAGGGCGACCGGCGCCCCCGGACCCCGACCCGGCAGGTAGCGATTCCAGCGGCTCCGCCTCCGATCGGGTCCGAGGGGCACGCCTCGCCCTGATCCTCTTCCGTCAGGAAGGCTCGTCGAGCCCGATCGCGCGCAGGCGCGCCCGCTCCTCGTCCCAGCCGGCGCGCTCCTTGACGTTGAGGAACAGGTGGCAGGGCCGCTCCAGCAGGGCGGCGAGCCCGTGCCGCGCGCGCTCGCCGATCATCTTGATGCGCGCGCCCCTGTCGCCGATCAGGATGCCCTTGTGGCCGGCCCGCGAGACGTAGATCGTGGCCTCGATCCGCACCGAGCCGTCCGGCTGCTCGCGGAAGCTCTCGGTCTCGACGGTCGCGGCGTACGGCACCTCCTCGTGTGTCTGCAGGAAGATCTGCTCGCGCACCATCTCGGCGGCCAGCAGCCGGTCCGGCAGGTCGGTGAGGTCGTCCTCCGGATAGAGGTAGGGTCCCTCCGGCACGGCGGAGGCCAGCCCGTCCAGCAGGTCGTCCAGGCCTTCGCCGGAGCGCGCGCTGACCATCAGCGTGCGCTCCGCCGCCAGCAGCCCGCTCAGTGCCGCGGTCAGCGGCAGCAGGCGCGGGCGCGGCACCAGGTCGGTCTTGTTCAGCACCAGCCACAGCCGGCGCGCCCCCGCCGCCTGCTCGCCCAGCCGGGCGGCGATCTCGCGCACGCCCTCGGTGAGGCCGGCGCGGGCATCGACCAGCACCAGGGTGAGGTCGGCGTCGTCGGAGCCGGTCCAGGCGGCCGCGACCATGGCGCGGTCCAGCTTGCGCTTCGGCCGGAAGATGCCCGGCGTGTCGACCAGCAGGATCTGCGCGCGCTCCGGGGCCGCCGTTCCGTCCGGCCTGACGTCGTGCATCAGGATGCCGATGACGCGAAAGCGCGTGGTCTGCGCCTTGGGGCTGACGATCGACAGCTTGGCGCCGGCGAGACGGTTCAGCAGCGTCGACTTGCCGGCGTTCGGCGCGCCG
>CAXTNB010000128.1:3936-7616 GCA_964245385.1 uncultured Acetobacteraceae bacterium
GGTCACAGCAGCTGCCGCAGCAGCGCCGCGGCGGCCGCACTCTCGGCCGCGCGCTTGCTGCCGGCGGCGCCGGTGCCGGTGCGGCCGGACGCCTCCACCCGGATGACGAAGCGCGGCGCGTGCGACGGCCCCTCGGCGGACTCCACCGCGTAGGCCGGCAGCTTCATGCCGCGCCCGAGCAGCCATTCCTGCAGCGCCGTCTTGGGGTCCTTCGGCGGCATCGCCTGGCCGACCATCGCCTCGCGCCAGGCCGCGCGGACGAAGTGCCGCGCCGCGTCCAGCCCGCCATCGAGATAGGCCGCCCCCAGCACCGCCTCGATCGCGTCGGCGAGCACGTTGGCGGCCTGCCGTATGCCGGCGCGTGCCTCGTGCGGCGCCACCTCGAGGGCGGCCGCCAGCCCGACCTGCTCGGCGATGCGGGCCAGCACCGGACGCGACACCAGGTAGGCGTGGCGCGGGCCGAGCTCGCCCTCCTGCTCGTCGGGGAAGCGCTCGATCAGCCACTCCGCCATCAGCAGGCCGAGCACGCGGTCGCCGATGAACTCGAGCCGCTCGTTCGACCGGCTCGCCGCGGCCGCCGGCGCGCCGCGGGAAGCCGCCGACCTGGGCCGCTGGCGGCTCTCGTGCGCGGCCGAGCGATGGGTCAGCGCCTCGCGCAGCAGCTCCGGGCGGCTGAACGGCCGGCCGAGCAGCGCCTCGATCCTCTGGCGTGGATCGTCCTGGCGCGGGTCATCGGCGGCCTGCACCGCTAGCGCACCCACTCGAGGATGCGCTGCCAGCGTATCTCCTGCGGCCACTGCCAGATCTCCCACAGCGGATGCGTGGCATCCACCGAGAAGAAGATGAACTTGGCGTGGCCCACCAGGTTCTGCATCGGCACGAAGCCGAGATCGTCGGGTTCCGTGCCCATGAAGCGGCTGTCGGCGCTGTCGTCGCGATTGTCGCCCATGGCGAAGAAGTAGCCGCTCGGCACCACGTAGTCCGGCGTGT
This sequence comes from uncultured Acetobacteraceae bacterium, assembly GCA_964245385.1. GTDB lineage: Bacteria > Pseudomonadota > Alphaproteobacteria > Acetobacterales > Acetobacteraceae > Lichenicoccus. Next base: position 4,927 of record CAXTNB010000128.1, read on the forward strand.
TGTTGTACTGGCCCTCGCTGGTCAGCTTCATGATCTGGTGCGCGACCGGGCCGTGGCCGCCGCTGCCGGGAAGGTGCTCCTCGTAGCGACGGCCCTGCATTCGGGTGCCGTTCTCGTCCGAGGCCACGGTGTCGCCGAGATCGTCGCGCGGCACCAGCGTGCCGTTGACGTAGAGCTCGCCGCCCTGCATCCGCACGTGGTCGCCGGGCAGGCCGACGATCCGCTTGATGTAGTCGATCGAGGTGTCCTGGGTGAAGCGGAACACCGCCACGTCGCCGCGGTGCGGCAGGTGGCCGAACACGCGGCCGTCGAACAGGTCGGGCGAGAGCGGCAGCGAGAAGCGCGAGTAGCCGTACTCGTACTTGGCGACGAACAGGTAGTCGCCGACCAGCAGCGTCGGGATCATCGAGCCGGACGGGATGTTGAAGGATTCGAACAGGAAGGTGCGCACCACGATGGCGATCAGGCCGGCATAGACCAGGGTGCGCAGCAACTCCCAGGCGCCGGCGCGCGCGCCCGCCTTGCCGCGTGCCTTCGCCGTCCGCTTGCTGTCGGAGGACTTGCCGATCGTCATGGCTCGCTTCGGATCATCGTGCTGGCATCCGCATGGGCCGGTCGCGATGCCGAAGCTGGGCCGCCGGACCGGGATCGGGCTGCGGGAGGTCCGCAGCGCCGGCGGATCAAGCCGACCGGGTGATGGCGTGTCAAGCGCGGGCTCAGGCGATCGCCCGTCCGTCCGGCAGTGCCGTGATGATCACCTGGGCGAAGGCGTAGGGGTGCTCGTCGCTGATGCTGACCAGCAGTGCGGGATGCATCCCCGCCGGCATCAGCGCGCGCAGGCGGACCAGCGCGCCGCCGGTGAGCACCAGGGTCGGCTGTCCGCCCGGCAGGTTCACCACCCCCATGTCGGAGTGGAACACGCCGTGCGCGAAGCCGGTGCCGAGCGCCTTGGCGCAGGCTTCCTTGGCCGCCCAGCGCTTGGCGTAGGTCGCCGGCCGCAGCGCCTGGGTGCGACGCTCGGCGCGGGCGCGCTCCTCGGCGGTGAACACGCGGTGCAGGAAGCGCTCGCCATGCCTGGCCATCACCTTCTCGATCCGCCTGATGTCGCACAGGTCGGAGCCGAGCCCGATCATCATGGCCGCCGGCACCGCGGCAGCCGCACCCGTCGCGGCCGCGTCACGCCTTCGCCCGCTCCACCTGGGTGATGCCGCTGGCGCCGCGCAGCCCGGCGATCACGGTGGAGAGGTGGCGCAGGTCGCGCACCTCCACGTCGACCAGGATCTCCATGAAGTCGAGCTGCCGGTTGACGATCTTGAGGTTGACCACGGTGCCGTCATGCTTGGCCGCGGTGTTGGTCAGGGTCGCCAGCACCGACGGCTCGTTGGCGGCGATCACGCTGACCCGCCCGACATGGGTCTCGGTGCTGGCGCCGCGGCCGATCGAGTCGTAGTCCCAGTCCACGTCCATGAAGCGCTCGGGGGTGGCGGCGAAGCTGTCCAGCGTCTGGCAGGCGGCGGTGTGCACGGTGATGCCCTTGCCGTTGGCGACGATGCCGACGATGCGGTCGCCCGGCAGCGGATGGCAGCAACCGGCGAAGTGCTTGGCGACGCCGGAGCCGAGCCCGACCAGCGACAGGCCGCCGTTGCCCCCACCGTTACCCCCGCCGCCGCTGCGCTCGGCGCGCAGGCTGCCGCGGCCGGGCAGGCTCGGCACCATGCGCGGGCCCCGCGCGGCCTGGCGCAGCTCGGGGTAGGTGGCCTGCACCACCTCCTTCGGACCCAGGTTGCCGTTACCCACCGCAACGTAGAGGTCGGTCACGGTGGCGCATTTCAACCCCTTGAGGGCGCCCTCCAGCACCTTCTCCGAGCCGTCCACCCCTTCCTGCCGGAACGCCTTGGCGAGTGCGGCGCGCCCGGCGTCGAGATGGGTTTCGCGCGCCTGGGCGGCGACGTAGCGGCGGATCCTGGCGCGCGCCTTGCCGGTGACGACGAAGCGCTCCCAGGCCGGCGACGGGGTGCCGCCGCGGGCGGTCATGATCTCGACCTGGTCGCCGTTCTGCAGCTCGTGACGCAGCGGCATCAGCCGGCCGTTCACCTTGGCGCCGACGCAGCCGTCGCCGACCTGGCTGTGCACGGCGTAGGCGAAGTCGACCGGTGTGGCACCCCGCGGCAGCTGGATCAGCTGCCCCTTGGGGGTGAAGCAGAACACCTGGTCCTGGTAGAGCTCGAGCTTGGTGTTCTCGAGGAACTCGTCGGGGGCCGCGGAATTCTCGATGATCTCGAGCAGGTCCTGCACCCAGCGCATGCGGCGCAGGCTGCTGACCACCGAGCCGATGCCGGAGCTGCTCGGTATGTCCTGCTCGCCGGGGCTCTCCTTGTACACCCAGTGCGAGGCGACGCCGTTCTCGGCGACGTCGTGCATCTCGGGCGTGCGGATCTGCACCTCGATCTTCTGGTTGCGCGGGTGGCGCAGGGTGACGCCGGTGTGCAGGCTCTGGTAGCCGTTCGCCTTCGGCGTCGAGATGTAGTCCTTGAAGCGGCCGGCGATCACCGAGTAGGCGCCGTGCACCGCGCCGAGCGAGACGTAGCAGGCCTCCCGGCTCGGCACCAGGATGCGGAACGCCATGATGTCGGAGAGCTGCTCGAAGGCGACGTTGCGCTTCTGCATCTTCTCCCAGATGGAGAACGGCG
>CAXTNB010000129.1:0-2356 GCA_964245385.1 uncultured Acetobacteraceae bacterium
AACCAGGTCTCGGCGGCGCTGGCGGTGCAGCAGCTCATCGCGGTGATGACGCATGTCGGAACCTGGCGGCGCATGAACGATCTGGAGTTCAGCTGGCGGATGTCGGCTCCCGATGAAGTCGACACCGACCTGCTGGACGCGCTCAACGTTCCCTTCACCGGGATCCACTACCGGACGCCGTCGGTCGTGGTGCGTCGGCAGAAGCACGGTCGCTGCGAGCCCGTCAGGATGGCACAGGTGGGCGGGAGCTTCACCTACGAGATCGACAAGATCCTGGACATGAGCGTCTGCCCGCCGGAGATCGATCTCTACGAGTATTTCGGCAACACGATGGCCTTCTATCCGGGCGACCGCCGCTATCCGGTGGACCCGCGTCGGCGTGCGTGGGCGTTGCTGGACGCGGCCTCGGTGGTGGTTCTCGAGGAAAACGAGGAGGTCGCGGCACATTCCCGGCACGGGGAAGCCTTCTACGCCCTGCTATCGCGGCGCATCCAGGACGATCGTGTGGACCCGCGCCGTCCGAGCCCGGAGCGAGCAGGCGATCCCTGAGCAAGGGTGAGGCGTGCTGCGCCTCGGAGGTCGTCGGTCGCGGGCAGACCGGGCTCCGAGCCTGTCGCTCAGGACCCGCCGTTCGCGGAACGTTGCGGCCGCTCGCCGGTCAACTCGACGATCCGTCGGGAGATCTCCTCGCCGAGCGGCCGGACCAGATCGGCAGGACCGAGTTCGAGAAGCAGGTCGGCACAGCGCTCCGCGAGGCTGCTGCCCAGCCGGCGTGCATGCTGCGCCCGGTGCTGTGAGGCGATCGACACCAGGGCTTCGGCATATCGCTCGGGCGAGTGATGCTGCTCGAGGATGCGTCGTCCGTTATCCCCCGCCTCGGCATAGAGCGACGGAGAGGCACGCAGCGCGCGCAGGTGGCGCACGATCTCGGCGCGCTCGTTCTCGGGGTCGATCATGAAGACGGCGTTCCTGGGAAGCTGCGCGTACCAGCCCACCTTCGTGACCAGGGCCGGCAGCCTGGCCGCCCAGATGCGCAGCTGGCTGCCGGAGGCTTCGCCCATGCTCGGCCAACGCAGGTTCAGCGCCAGATGCGCCTGCGCCAGGGCCTGGCTCAGGACGTCCTCGGAGACGAAGCCGTGGCGCCGGACCAGACCCTCGAGCCCGGCAGACACGATCCTCGCATCTACCTCGTCCTCCTGCTCGACCATCCCGAATATGTCGAGGCGGTAATGGTGGCGGTCCGGCATGCCGGCCAGGGCGTCCAGGATCGCGAGCAGGCGGCGGTTCTCGCCGATGAAGCCGAACATGACCAGTCGGCTGGGCGCATCGGGATCCCGAGCAGGCGCTCGTCCAGGTGATGGCCCGAAGGCGAAGGACAGCGGAACATAATAGACCGGGACCGTCGTCTGTCGCTGCAGAGCGGCTTGCTCCGCCTGGTTGTGCAGGATCACCCCCAGGGTTTCGCGCAAGATCGCCGAGGTCATCGGTGCCTGATCGACGAGCGGCTCCAGCGACCCGTGCCCGTCTATGCGGGCCTGCGCCAGGGCGCGCGCGGCGGGACCATGTGCGCGTTCCAGCGCATCGAGATAGTAGTCTCGCTCCGGCCCCTCCTCCTCGCCGTAGGCGGCGAAGAAGTGCTGCAGGCGGGTGTCGTGCAGGATGACGATGCCGGGCGTGCGCCGGGCGACACGGTGGATGCCGCGGTGGAACGAGGCGTTGTTGCCAATGTTGAAGAAGGTGAGGTCGGCCTGGTTGAGCTTGGCGCTCGACATCCGGTCGGGATCGAACCGATGCACCTCGACGTCCGGCACGTCGAGCTCGATCGGACCATCCTGCGCCGTCCACACCCGCACCCGCGCGAGCCGGGCCAGCGCGGGCAACATCGCAGCCGTATGGTTGGCGATGTCGGTTCGAAGCGGCGGCAAGGGGGAGAAGATATCGATCGCGGGTCGTCGCTCGGTCACGCGAGCAGGCTCTCGACGACGTGGTTCCAGCTGATCCCGAGCGCCTCGTAGCCGGCGCGCGCTTCGGCGCCCATGCGCCTGGCCGTCGGCCGGTCCATCCACAGACGATCCATCGCTGCGGCGAGTTCCACGGGATCGGGCTCGCAGATCAGCGCGTTACGCCCGTGCTCGATGAACTCGAGCACGCCGCCCGAGTCTGAGCAGGTCAGCAGCGGCTTGCTGGCGAGCATCGCCTCCAGCGTCACGTAGCCGTAATCCTCGTCCAACGGCACGAACAGGACCGCCACGCACCGTGCGAACAGGTCGATCTTCTCGCTGTCGCTGACGGATCCGTCGAAACGCAGCCGTCCCGGAGGAAGCGACGCCGCACGCTCGCGCAGCCGGTTGAAATA
>CAXTNB010000129.1:2366-7546 GCA_964245385.1 uncultured Acetobacteraceae bacterium
GTTGAAATAGTCCTGCGTGTCCGGCGTGCCGATGATCCGGACACGCACGTCCGAACGGACGTGGAACAAAGCCTCCACCACCAGGTCCTGCCGCTTCGTCGCGTTGATCCGGCTCGGGAGCAGCAGGAAATCTTCCGCCTCTCGATGAAGGTAGCGCTCCGCCAGCGGCGGCGGATGATAGAGAGGCCGGCTCTCGATGCCGTTGTACTCGGCCAGCCGCTCGCTCACCCTGCGCGAGTTGGTGAAGATGCGTCGTGCGGCCGGGATCAGTCGGTTGTCCGCCTCGCGTATGGCCAGCATCGCCCGCTCGCCTCCCGGCTGGTCGTGCAGGTCGCCCAGACCATGACCCCACAGGTCGTAGGCGGTGCGGTGCTGATGCAGGATCCACAACACCTTGTCCGGATGGTCGATCAGGTAGGCAGGAAACTTCAGCCCGATCACGCGATCGATCGACATTCCCGAACTCGCGGTCACGTCGAGCAACCGTGCCGCCAGGATCTGCGGCGCGATCCGGTCGGGCGGAAACCACTTGAACGGCATCGAGATGGTCTCTGCCCGATGACCGGCGTCGCGCAAGGCACGGAGCAGGTTCCGCGCATGCAGTTCCGCACCACCATGCACGAAGGGAACCTGGACCGTGAGAACACCGATGCGCATCGCCTCGTCACGTAAGCTGCAGCAAATTGATCCGAGTAGGCGCGTGGATGAACGGATCCGCTGCTTCAGGCGAGCAGTTGGTTCAGCACGTTAGACCAGTCCATTCCCAGTGCCTGATAGCGCTCCCTGCCGGCCTGGCCAAGCCGGTGGGCGCGGCCTCGGTCACGCCACAGACGATCCATGGCTTCGGCCAACGCTGCCGGCTCCGGCGGCTGGATCGATCCGGTCTCGCCGTGCAGCACGAAGTCGAGCGGGCCGCCACTGTCGGTGCAGGTCAGCACCGGCTTGCAGGAGAGCATGGCCTCCAGCGTCACGTAGCCGTAATCCTCGTCGATCGGAGGTACCAGCACGCCCAGGCAGCTCGCGTAGAGCATGATCTTGTGGTCTTCATCCACGCTGCCCCGCCACTCGACGCGATCGCCGAGGCCCGCTTCGGCGCAGCGCCGACGCAGCGCGGCCGCGTAGTCCTCGGAATCCGTCATGCCGGTGAACACGACGCGGACCGGCTCGCGGCACCGGACCATCGCCTCGACCACCAGGTGCTGCCGCTTGCTCTCGTTGATCCGCCCAGGGCAGAAAAGGAACTCTTCCGCTGGACCGCCGCGAAACCGTTCCGCGCCGGGCGGCGGATGGTGCAGCGGCAGACCGGTGATGCCGTTAAATCTGTGCAATCGCTCGCTGACGTTGCGCGAGATGGTGAACACGGCCCGGCATTCGGAGATCAGGCCATCATCCGCCAGACGGATGGCCTCGCGTACATGTCGTCCGTCGGCGGCGTTGTGTAGGTCGCCGATATCGGTCTCCCACAGGTCGTAGGCGCCGCGATATTGATGCAGCAGCCAGAGCACCTTGCTGGGATGGCGCATCAGGTAGGCGGGAAACTTAAGCCCGATCAACCGGTCGATGGGGCCGCCGCACCAGGCGTCCACCTCCATCAGTCGGGCTGCCAGCATCGCATCAGGAATCCGTGCCGCCGGGTACCACTTGAACGGGATCGTCGCGATCTCGGCCTGATGGCCGGCCTCCTGCAGGGCGTTCAGCAGGCTGTCGGCCAGCATCTCCGCACCTCCCCGAACGAAGGGGGTCTGCACGTTCGCGATCAGGACGCGCATCAGCGGATCGGCGCGAACGGCGCAGCGATCATCGCCGGCCGACCATGTTCACGGCTTGCGCGCGATCAGCGCGTAGTCCTGGGGACCGTGGAACATCGCATCGAGCTGCGCTGCCAGAACATCGTCCTTGGCGGCGAACCGCTGCGGCATCGGATGCAGCTCGCGGATCCCGACCTGCGTGAAGCCGCGTGCCTCCGCGATCATGCTGACCATCTCGGACGGCAGCGGGTTGCGGTGCGTGGGATCGAGGTGGAACCAGCGGCTGGCTACCAGCAGGTTCGCCGGATTGGGCGTCTCGAAGATGACGATCCCGCCCGGAGCGAGCGCACGCAGGCTGGCATCCAGCAGGGCGACGAAGGTCGCGAACGGCAGGTGTTCGATGATATGGAACCCGGTGACGGCACCGAGACTGCCGGCCTCCAGCTTGCCGAGATAGGACACCGCATCGTCCAGCACGCAGTGCAGGCCGGCGTGCAGGCAGAGCGCCACCATGGACTGGTTCAGGTCGACGCCGCACGCTTCCAGTCCGGCCTCGCCGAGCAGCTCGAGCAGTTCCCCGCGGCCGGAACCGACATCGACGATCGGACGGCCTGACTGTCCGGCGCCCACCTCCTGCAGCAGCCCGAGATAGACCCGCTGGCGCTGCTTGATGTCGGCGCGCGAGCCGCGGAAGCGATCCTCGAACGCGACATAGAGCGGATCGAGCAGCCGCTCCTGAAGCTCCTCCACCTTGGCCGGCGCTTCGGCGTCGATGCCGTGCGCCATCCAGCGACGCGTCTGCTCCAGGAGCAGGGACAGACGCCGCTCCTGATCGCGCAAGCCGACACGCGTCTCCTCGCTCGCCGCGACTGCATGACGGCCGAGGTTGCGATGCTCCGCCAGGAGGGCGGTGAGACGCTGCGCCAGCGCGGGACCGTCTCCGCTCCATCCCAGTTCCTCCCGGAACGCCGCGAAGGCTCCGGCGAGTGCGGAGATGAGCTGCCTGTCGCGTGCGTCCTGCGCCGCCTCGTGAGCGAGCTGTCGCAGTCGCTCCGCCTGATCGGAGAACCTTTCGTCGCTGCGCTCGGCGAGCGACAGCAGCGGATCGGCCCAGGGCTCTTCATCGAGCCGTCCGGCAAGCCGGTCGAGGCGTTCGGCGAGCTCGTCGAGGCGTTGCGCGTGATGATGCCTGGCTTTCTGCGCACGATCGACCGCGCGCTCGGTATAGGCGGTCCAGGTCCGGATCCTGGCTTCGAGCGCCTGGTGCGCCTGCGTCTGGTCCGCCTGCTCGATCTGCGTGCGCAGCGCGTGGACCTCGATGGCGAGCCGCACGACGTCGCGCATCAGTCCCGGCAGCGCCACCAGGGCCGTCGCCGTGCGGATCAGGCGCCCGAGGATCGGCAAACGGTACAGCCGGTGGACGAGGAAGCGCCGCCGCAATCCCGGGACCGTGCATCCGACGGCGCGTCCCTCCACGCCGTATCGTAGCTCGCCCAATATCCTGATCCGGCTCTCGCCGGACGTCAGGGCGGAAAGATAATGCCGGTTTCCGGCTTCGTCCGGGGCCCGGCGAAGGATCGCGTGGTAGGCACGGTCGAGAAAGGCCTGATCGTCGAGGGCGGCCATGTCGCTCAGGTCGAGTGCGGGCCCGGACACCGACGGCGTCGCGGCAGCCTCCGACCCCGCCGCTCCCGAGGGCTGCCGGTGAGGCTGCGGCTGGCGATCCAGGGTGTTCTCGAAGATGGTGCGCAGCTCATCGGCCGAGAGCGGCCGGACCGGATCGTGGCCGGGCTGCTTCGGGCTGCTGTGGTTCATGAAGAGAGCTGCCTGGGTCCGGATGACGGATCGGTCATGCCGCGCGTGATGCTCGGCGTCGCAGCCTCATCCGCCGGTCCGTGAACCAGGCGCGCCTTCAGCGAGTTGAGGTCGACCACCACCTCGACCGCCGCCAGATCCGCCTGCCGGAACATCAGCTCGTACTCGCGCAGCGAGAAACTCTGCTCGTTCACGCCACGCTCGAGCTCGTCGAGGAAGGGTTTCAGGACGGCGCCGGGCCAGATGTGGCCGACAGGTTCGCAGAACAGTCCGATGAACCCGCCGGGCCGTAGCTTGCGCCGCAACTGCTCCAGCAACGCCGCCGGATCGGGAAAATGGTGCAGCGACGCGAAGATCACGATGGCGTCGAAGTAGCCGGCGGCGAACGGCAGGTTGAAGGCGTCGGCGCAGATCAGGGTCATCGTCTGGCCGCGCCGCTTGGCGATCATGCGACCGATCTGCAGCCCGAGCAGATCGACGTCGATGTTGGTGAGCTCGACATCCAGCGCCGCGCACGTCGGGAAGACGTTACCGCCGACCTCCAGCACTCTCGGACGCTCCGACGAACGCGGCGGCAGATGCTGGGAGAGCCACGACGCCAGCATGTCGCGGCCGACACGATGATCGGAATCGTAATCCGCGGGCGCCTGCTCCAGCATGGTCCAACCGGCCGGTATCGGCCCCGGAACATCATGTTCGACCGCGACCACCATCGTGATCGCGTCGGTGTCGAGCCATCTCACCTGCTCCTGGACCAAGGTCAGGGTGAGCAGGTAGGAGCCTCGCGCGGTCGGTGCGACGAGCCGGACCGCCACCGTGACGGCCTGGCCCGGCGCCAGGTCGATCAGCAGCGGCGTCCGCACATCCGGTGCCGTGGCTTCGGTGCCATCCCGCTGCTGCCAGCGCGCCGCGATCATGGTCCTGCCGTTCCCGGCCCTGCGCATGGTCGCCTCGCCGTGGTTCTCCAGACGCATGTTCGCCAGCAGTTCCGCGCCTGCCTTGACCCGGCGCGGCATGTAGTTCTTGACCCAGCCGTAGCGCGGGATGCGCATCAGGTCGGCGGACGGCGGAGAGGCTGCGTCTGCCGGTGCCGCGGCAAGATCCGCGCCCGAGGCCTGCTCGCGTGAGGCGTCGGACGGCGACGCGTCGGTGCCGGGTACCATTCCGGTATTGCGGACGCGGTCGAGGAACTGCTTGCTCTCGACCTGGATCAGGGAGCCGCCGAAGCAGACCTGCCTGCGCATCAGCCGGCGTACCTGAAGCAGGGAGAGCGGGTCCTCTTGCAGATCGAAGGCGACCAGGATCTCCCGTGCGGCAGCCTCATCGACGGCCGCGCCAGCCCGCACGGAGACCGCCTCGAACATCACCGGCACGCCGTCCAGCACCGGGCATTCCTGACCGCAACTCCGGCAGATGATGACATTCGCAGCAAACTCGAGATCAGGGGAGCGACAGAGGGTGCATCGCAGGCCGTCTATGGGTGACATGGGAGGACAGTCTACTGACATAAGCCGAGGTGGCCTGCATAGATTGCGGTGCCATCCGGATCAAGCCGCGACCTCCTCGGCTCGCCGGGCAGCGCTCCTGCCGCGGAGCCAGGCCTTGACCGCGCCGCTT
>CAXTNB010000130.1:0-1417 GCA_964245385.1 uncultured Acetobacteraceae bacterium
GCAGTTCCGCGGCACCGGCCTCGAAGTCCGCCACCACGGCATCCATCGGGATGCCGCGTCCGGCGATCATGATCCCGGTCTGGCCGGTGGCACGGAACTCGGCGTCCAGCCCGCGCGCCGCGAGTGCCCGCGACAGGGCCAGCGCGGTGTACTTCTTGCCGATCGCGCAGTCGGTGCCCACCGTCAGCAGCCGGCGGCCGGAACGCCTGCGTCCGGTGGCGACGGGAATGTCGGCGGGGGGGATCCGCACGTCGATCAGCCGGCGACCATGCAGCGCCGCCGCCTGCCGCAGCGCCGGCATCTCGCGCAGCGGGCTGTGCATGCCGCTGATGATGTCGAGGCCGTTCGCGAGCGCGTCGAGCAGCGCGTCCACCCAGCTGGGCAGGATCACGCCGCCATAGTTGGCCACGCCGATCACCAGGGATCGCGCTCCTCTCGCACGGGCCTCGGCGGGCGACAGCGCGGGCAGGCCGGTGCTCACGCTGCTCCCCGGCAGCGCGAACTCGCCGACGCAGAGTGGCGAGGCCCAGTCGCGCAGACCGAACGCGGTCTTGGCGTACCCCGCCTCCCGGGCATCGCCCAGGAACAGCAGATAGGGGCGCGGCAGGTCGAGCATCGTCGCGGCCTGCGCCCGATCAGTCGTCATGGCGGACGAGCCGGTTCATCATGAGCAGCCTTCGGCGCTAGAACTTGACACGGCCCACCAGACCGATCGTGCGCGGCTGGATGATGGCCGCCTGTCCGGTCTGCCCGGCGCCGCCGCTGTTGGTGTAGTAGGTGATGCCGCGTTCGTCGCTGATGTTGATGACGAAGGCTTCCAGGCCGTAGCGCTTGTTCTCGAGCCCGGCGCGGATGGCGCCGGTGTTGTAGCTGGGCAGCAGGACGTGCGACTCCGTGACGGTCGGCGTCGGCGAGAAATCGGTGTATCGCTCGCCGGTGAAGCTCCAGGTGCCCGACAGGTAGGCGCTGAAGTCGCGGAACGTCTTCCACCGGTATTCGGCGGTGACGCTGGCGCTGATGTTGGGCACGTAGGGCAGGAAGTCGCCCTCCGCGCCGCCGATGCCGGGCGCGTCCGCGGTCAGGCGGGTGTCGGTGTAGTCGCCGACGGCGCTCAGCGTCAGGCCGTGCAGCGGCACCCAGTCGATGCTCCATTCCACGCCCTTGCTGACCGCCTGGCCCGCGTTGCCGTTCAGGGCGAAGGGACCGGCCGAGGTGTTCAGGATCGACAGCACCTGCACGTTCCGCCAGTCGATGTAGTAGCCGGTGATGTCGACGGCGACCGTCTTGTGGAACAGGTCCTGCCGCAGCCCGACCTCGTAGTTGACCGTCCTGTCCGGACCGTAGGACGGGATGTTGGTGATGCCTGCGACGGAGACGTTGGGGCCGCCGGGGCGGTAGCCGGTCGCGATCCGGCCGT
>CAXTNB010000130.1:1427-7403 GCA_964245385.1 uncultured Acetobacteraceae bacterium
GGGTGTCGCCGCTCAGGCGCCAGCGCGGCGCCACCGAGTACAGCGCGTCGTGATCGTTCGAGGTGAGCGGGCTGGCGGTGCTGCCGGGCCCGTACAAGACGCAGCAGAACTGGCTGGTCTGCGAGTGCTGCGCGGTGCCCTCGAAGCGTCCGCCGAGCGCCACGTCGAACGTCGGCAGCAGGTGGTAGTCCACCTGGCCGAACACCGCCCATTCCGAGAGCTGGCTGAACAGGGTCAGGCCGCCGGTCGCGGGCGAGAGCACCGTGCCGGGCTGAGCGAGGCTGCGCGCGTCCAGGAACTGCAGCAGCGAGGAGGTCTCGTGGGTGTAGAAGGCGCCGCCGAGCCAGTCGAGGGGCCGGCCGAACACGGTCAGGCCGGGTTGCGACGAGAGCCTCACTTCCTGATTGAACTTGTCGGTGTCGGAGTTCTGCCGCTCGTCGATGACGGCGGGACCGCCGTAGAAGCTTTCCCCGATGTAGTCGCCGTAGGGAGTGCCGGCCGCGACGTTGGTGTTGGTCTCGTCGAAGACGTTCTTGAAGTTGTTGTAGGCGAAGCTGGTGATGGAGGTCAGGGTGGCCCAGTGCAGGTCGTAGTCGACGTTGGCGTAGTAGACGGCGGATTCGTTCTGGCTCGTGTTCGGCAGGACGCTCGCGTTGCGCAGGCCGTCCAGGAGGTCGAGCTGGTTCGCCGGCGGCGCGGTCGGAGTCAGCGCCGCGCCGACCACCTGGACCAGGTCGGAATTGTCGCTGATCAGCGTCTGCCGCTCGGCGGTGAGCCGCACGGTCAGGTCCGGGATCGGCTGCACCAGGAGCGACGCCCGCCAGCCATATTGCTGCGCGGTGTTGGTGTCGCTCTTCCCTTGGTCGGGATTGTCGACGTAGCCGGGAGTCCACTCGTTCCAGGCGCTCACGCGGACAGCCGCCTTGCCGTCCCAGAACGGGACGTTGAGGAAGCCCTTCGTCGACCCGCCGATGCCGCCGGCGGTCGATCCGTCGAGGCCGGTTTCCAGCGCGCCGGAATATCGGGTCACGTCCGGCACGTTGGTCACGTACTTGACGAGGCCGCCTTCGGAGGTCGCGCCGTACAGCGTGCTCTGCGGACCGCGCAGGACCTCGATCCGCTGCAGGTCGTAGGTGTCGAGGTTGGGGGTGTTGATGGCGGCGTTGTTCTGCGCGCCGGCCGGGTTGAGCGGCACGTCGTCGAGCACCGATCCGGCGGTGGTGCCGGCGCTGCCGGCGTTGAGGCCGCGAAGCACCACGCGGACCGCGGTCTTGTCCGTCGCCTCGAGCGACAGCCCGGGAACCTGCGACACCAGGTCCTGCAGCCTGACTTCCTGCTTGCGATCGAGTTCCTGTCCGGAGATCGCCGTCACGCTGTTGGCCACGTTGCGTTGCAGCTCGCGCCGCTTGTTCGCGGTCACCACGATGGTCTCGACGCCGCCCCCGTTCGGCGCCCTGGCGGCCGCTCCCCCGGGCGGCGCGGAGGGCGGCGCGGAGGGCGGCGCCACGCTGTTGGACCCGGCCCCGGTCTGAGATGTCGTGGTCTGGGACGTGGTATTCTGGGAGCTCATGTTCCGGGGGGTCGCGGTCTGCGCCGCCGCTTGCGTCACGATCAGCGGGAGCAGGGCTGCGGCGACGCACGCACCGGAACATGACGACGGCATGGCTTCCCCGATGCTGGCCCACGAGTGAGCGGATTTGCTCTCTATTCGAGACGCTTATATCCTGACAGGGACAACGTCAACTCGATCCGAGACCTCGGGAGGCGCCGCGTGGTGACGTCGCGCGGCGAGGGCAGGCCGCGGCGGCGGCGGTCGAACCGCCGGCTCGGAGAGCGCGAGGCGCTAGCGTGCGGCCTTGCGTCTCGCCCGCGGCGACAGACCCGGCGCCTCCGTCGCCTGGCGCGACGCGTTGTCGAGCAACTCCTCCTGGGTGGTCGAGCATACGCAGAGCGCCAGCGCGGCGTCGCATCCTTCCGACAGGACGTAGGCGTGTCCCATCCGGCTGTCGATATAGACGGACTCGCCCACCGACAGCGTGGTCGGACCGTAGAACTCGGTGTGGACGTCGATCCGACCTTCGAGGACGTAGAGGAACTCCTGGCCTTCGTGCCTGATCATGTCGCCGAACTCGGCGAGCGAGCGCGCCTTCACCCGGGAGACGATCGGGATCATGTCCTTCTGCCGCAGCTCCGGCGACAGGTAGTAGTAGTCGTAGTTCGGCGTCGCCACCGACAGCGCGCTGGACAGGGTGGCGACGCTGCGACGGCTGTTCGCCACCACCGGGGCGGACCCCTCGGGCTCGGCGAACAGGTCCGCCATGCGGACGTTGAGTCGCTCGCTGACCGTCTGCAGCTTGTCGAAGGTCAAGGTCAGCCGGTCATGCTCCACCTTGGCCAGGGTCGAGAACGGGATGCCGGTGATCGTGCTCATCTGCTTGAGGGTCAGGCCCTGACGGATCCTCAGCGCCCGCATCAGCGAGCCGAGGGTGGGCATGGGCTTGAGGCTCATCTTGTCCAAATCCGAACTAGCGTTGCCTCATCGAGGATCAGGCGGTCCGCGCCGCGACGAGCCGCGTCGGACGATCTCAGGCAGTCACGATCTTAGGCAGCATCGGCCTCGATAACAAGTTACTGGATTCGCTGTAGAAACCTGTCGAGACGCGGGTGACGACGGCGACGCGGCGCCCGCGGTCGAGGATGTCGCCGCCACTTGGCTCCGGTGCCGATTGACTAACTCTCCGAGTGGGATACCGTGGTCCTGAATAGAGCGATCTCCGGACGATCGGGGAGACCAGCGCTTCCCGTGACGCATCGGAGCAGTTGATGGACGTGCGACGGATACTCCTCTGCGCATCCCTGGCCTGGCTCTCGGCCGCGGCGCCCGGCCCGTCCGCCGACACGCTGGCGCCGCCGAGCGCCCCGACCTCGGTGCTGCCCGCGCCCGCGACGACCGGGGTCGCGGCGCAGCCCGGGCAGGCGCACGTCCTGTCCAAGGCCGACCTCGACAGCTGGCTCGACGGCTACCTGCGGTTCGCGCTGCAGGTCGACGACATCGCCGGGGCGGAGGTCGCGGTGGTCAAGGACGGACGCATCCTGACCGAACGCGGCTACGGCTACGCCGACGTCGCCAGGCGCGTCCGCGTCGACCCCGACCGGACCCTGTTCCGGCCCGGCTCGGTCTCCAAGCTCATCACCTGGACGGCGGTCATGCAGCTGGTCGGACAGCACAGGCTGGACCTCGATCAGGACGTCAACAGCTACCTCGACTTCCGCATCCCGCCCTTCCGGGGCCAGCCGATCACGCTGCGCCAGATCATGACGCACACCGCCGGCTTCGCCGAGCGGGCCAAGGACATATCGTTCTACGACCAGAGCAATCTGCAGCCGCTCGGGACGTTCCTGAAGGCCTGGGTCCCGCAACGGATCTTCGCGCCCGGCACGACGCCGGCGTACTCGAACTGGGCGACCACGCTCGCCGGCTACATCGTGCAGCGCGTGTCCGGCACGCCGTTCGACGACTACGTCGAGCAGCACGTGTTCGCCCCGCTCGGCATGCACCACTCGACCTTCCGGCAGCCGCTTCCGGCGAACCTGGCGCCGCAGCTCTCGGTCGGCTACCAGCGGGCGTCGGAGCCGCCGAAGCCGTTCGAGTTCATCGGCCCGTTTCCGGCGGGCTCGCTGTCGACGACCGCGAGCGACATGGCGCGCTTCATGATCGCCCACCTGCAGGACGGGGAGCTGGACGGGACGCCCATCCTCGATCCCGCCACCGCGCGCCTGATGCACGACAGTCCGCTGGCGCGGGTCGACCCGATGTCGCTGATCCCGCCGCTCGACCGGATGGAGCTCGGCTTCTTCGAGACCAACGTCAACGGCCACGAGGTGATCGGCCATCTCGGCGACATCGAGGCCTTCCACACCATCCTGCACCTGTTCATCAAGGACGGCGTCGGGCTGTACGCGTCGTTCAACAGCCCCGGCAAGGATGGCGCGGTGCAGCCGCTGCGCGCCGCCTTGTTCCACGACTTCGCCGACCGGTATTTCCCGCCCGCCGCCCAGGATGGCCGCGTCGCGCCGGAGCAGGCGGCTCGGGATGCCCGCATGATGGTGGGACGATGGCAGGGCAGCCGCAGGTCGGCGGGCACCTTCCTGGCGATCCTGAACCTGCTCGCGCAGGTCAAGATTTCCGTGGGACCGTCGGGGGATCTGGTCGTGGCCGGCATCACCTACCCGAGCGGCGCGATCCGGCACTGGGTGGAGATCGCGCCCTTCGTCTGGCGCGACGCCGACGGCCAGGACCGGCTCGCCGCCAAGCTGGTGGACGGAAGGGTCGAGCGCTGGAGCTGGGACTTCGAGTCGCCGTTCGAGGTCTCGGAGCGCGTGCCGGCGGCCCGGTCCTCGGTCTGGATCCTGCCGTCGCTTGCCGCCGCCTTGACCATCCTGCTGCTCAGCCTGCTGTACTGGCCGGCGAGCTGGCTGGTCCGCAGGCACTACCGGGCGGCGTGGCCCGTCACCGGCCCGTCGCGTCGCGCCTGGCGCCTGTCGTGGCTGTTCGCCGGACTGACGCTCGCGGTCATCGTCGGCTGGGCGATCACGGTATCCCGCATGCTCGCCGACACCAACGCCCTGACCGGCAAGTCGGACCCGATGCTCTGGGCGCTGCAGGGGTCCGGCCTGCTGGTCTTCGTCCCGGCGGTCCTGGTCACCGGCTGGAACACATGGCTGGCCTGGAGGCGCTCCGGTCGCTGGACCGGCAGGATCTGGAGCGTGCTGATGGTGCTGTCGTCGCTGATGATCCTCTACGTCGCGGCGACGTTCGGCCTGCTGTCGATGACGGTGCAGTATTGATGCCCCGCCTCGCGCTCGACGTGTCGACCGAGCAGCTGCGGCTGGCCCAGCCGTTCCGGATCTCGGGCCGCGTGTTCGAGACCGCCGACGTGGTGGTGGTGGCCCTGAGCGACGGCGCGCACGGGGGGCGCGGCGAGGGTGCCGGCGTCTACTATCTCGGCGACGATCTCGCGCACATGCTGGAGGATCTGCGCGCGGCGCGCACGGCGATCGAGCACGGCCTCACGCGCGAGGCGCTGCGGGCGGTCATGCCGCCGGGAGGAGCGCGCAACGCCGTCGACTGCGCGCTGTGGGAGCTGGAAGCGGCGCGGCGCGGCGAGCCGGTCTGGCATCTCGCCGGGCTGGGCGCGCCGAGACCGGTCCGCACCACCTTCACGCTCGGCGCCGACCGGCCCGAGATCATGGCCGACGGCGCGCGCGGCTACGCCCGGGCGCGCTCGATTAAGGTCAAGCTCACCGGCGAGCTTGCGCTGGACATCGCGCGGGTCGAGGCGATCCGGCGGGCACGACCGGACGCCTGGCTCGGCGTCGACGGCAACCAGGGCTTCCAGCCGGAGGACCTCGTGCCATTGGTCGCGGCGCTGCACGAGCAGGGCGTGTCGCTGCTGGAGCAGCCATTGGCGCGCGGCCGCGAGGCGGCGCTGGAGGGCTACCGGTCGCCGATACCGATCGCGGCCGACGAGAGCGTCCTGTCGCTCGCCGACCTGGCCGCCGCCGTCGGCCGCTTCGACGTCATCAACATCAAGCTGGACAAGTGCGGCGGCCTCACCGAGGCGCTGCTGATGGCGGCGGAGGCGCGCAGGCTCGGGCTCGGCGTGATGGTCGGCAACATGATCGGCACCAGCCTGGCGATGGCGCCCGCCTTCGTCCTGGCGCAGCTCTGCGATCTCGTCGATCTCGACGGCCCGACCTTCCTGACCGCGGATCGTGCGCCGGCGGTCGAGTATCGCGACGGCGACATCTGGGCCGGTCCGGAGGTCTGGGGATCTTCGGCGGCCCGATGAGGGAGTCGTCGACCTGGTTCGGCCAGCCGCGCGGGCTGACCATCCTGTTCCTGACCAACATGTGGGAACAGTTCTCGTACTACGGCATGCGCGCGCTGCTGGTCTACTACATGACCAAGCAGCT
>CAXTNB010000131.1:0-7395 GCA_964245385.1 uncultured Acetobacteraceae bacterium
GCATAGCAGTGGGCACTCGTCGACCGTCAACGTGACTTCCGCAGCCGGCTTTCCAACAAGATCCGGTGGGCTTGGCGGCGCTGGGCAGATCGATGGCACCACCCATCGAGGCGCGCAGTCGATCAATGCATGCCTCGTCGATCAGCATGTCGCCGGATCGGCTTCTCATCACGCTTCGGTGGACCTGCTACGGTGCAGCGTCAGGCTAGCTTCCGGCGTCACCCAGAACGTCTGCGGTGACGCGGATAGCAGCAATGAGGCCAAGGCTCGCGACGGAACATGCTGCCCGGTGAGGGAGCCGCCAGAGCGACCGAAGCCCTAGACCCAGCATACGAGGCATCGCGACATCACCATCAACGAGAGGTTGATCCATGCCAGGATGGCTCGCGTTGATTAAGAATCGGTGAAAGAAGATGTGCGGCCGCTACGTCTCCGCTCTCCCTCCCGCCGAGCTCGCGCGCAGCTTCGGCGCGATCGGTGAGCTGCCGAACGTCGAGGCGTCATGGAACGTGACACCGACCGATCGCCGGCCGGTGATCCGGCGTCACCCGGAGAGCGGTGAGCGCCGCCTCGACCTGCTGACCTGGGGTCTGGTGCCGCACTTCACCGAGGACCTGGAGGCGGCCCGCAAGCCGATCAACGCCCGGGCCAAGACGGTCTCGAGTGCCGGCATGGTCCGAGGTGCGATGGCGCGCCGCCGCTGCATCGTGCCGGCCGACTTGTTCTACGAGTGGAAGACCGAGGCAGACGGCAAGAGGCCCTTCGCGATCGGGCGACAGGACGGCCTGGATGGACGAGGAGGCGGGCGAGGCGGTCACCCTGCTACAGCCGGCGCCTGCCGGCACGCTGCGCAGGTGGCCGGTCTCGCGCGCGGCGTCAACAGCGTTCGGAAACGGACCCGCGCTGATCGCACCGATCCCGGATGGCGCGGGCGCAGCGCCAGCGGCAGGTGGACCGAACAGTGCTTGATCAGGGTCAAGACCCGATCAGCCGGGTTCGACCTGAAGCGGTCCACTGGCCTTGGTAGGTCGGGGCACGTCGCCAGCCGGAGCAGCAGAGCTACCCGATGCCCGCAACGGCCAGATCGACCGCAGCCTCGGCGTGAAGAGCTGTCGTGTCGAAGAGTGGCACGGTGCTGTCCTCCGGCGTCACCAGCAGCATGATCTCCGTGCAGCCCAGGATCACGGCCTCTGCCCCACGCTCCACCAGGCGGGCGATCACGTCGCGGCAGGCTTGGCGCGAGGACGGCTCCGCCCGCCCCTGGACCAGTTCCTCGTAGATCACGCGATGCACCTGGGCGCGGTCATCATCGCCCGGCACGAGCACCTCCAGCCCGTGCCGATCCGCCAGCCGCCCTTTGTAGAAGTCCTGTTCCATGGTGAAGGCCGTCCCGAGCAGGCCGACCCTCTTCAGCCCGGCAGCCTTGATCCGTTCCGCGGTCGGGTCCGCGATGTGCAGCAATGGCAACCCGATGGCCGCCTGAACCTGATCGGCCATGCGGTGCATCGTGTTCGTGCAGATCAGCACGAAATCCGCGCCGCCGCGTTCGAGGCGCTGCGCGGCGGCGATCATCTCGGCAGCGGCGTCCTCCCAGCGCCCGGCATGTTGCAGTGCCTCGATCTCTCCGAAGTCGAACGACCACATCAGGCAGCGGGCCGAACGCAGGCCACCCAGGCGGGTCCGGACCATCTGGTTGATGATCCGGTAGTACTCGGCCGAACTCTCCCAGCTCATCCCGCCGATGAGGCCGATCACCTTCTGCGACACGTCACCCTCCACTTCGTGACCAGGATGAGGGGCGAAGCAACCTCGCGCGGCAAGGTCCGCTGTCCACCATACCCGGCTGTCCGGCTGGTTGGGTTTGACTCTAGGGCGTGAACCCGGGACGCGCGAAGTTCACACCGGACGGATCACCGCGCGTGACGGGCGAGGGCAGAACGGCGATCGTGACGGGCGCGTCGGGGGGCATCGGCGCCGCCGTGGCCAGGCGGCCGGTCCCGACCTCGCTCAGCCCGCTTCCCGGAGCACGTCGATGAAGGCCCTCAACCCGGGCGGCACGTGGCGATGGCCGGGATAGTACAGCGACAGACCCCCGATCGCCGGGCACCAATCCTCCAGCACGGTGACGAGGGCGCCGCGCGCGACGTAGGGCCGTGACGAGCTGTCGGGCACGTAGGCGATGCCCAGACCTGCCGCGGCCGCCTCGGTCATCAGCTCCACATGGTCCAGCGTCAGCGTGCCGGCGACGTCGACGGACAGCTCCTGGCCGCGCTTCTCGAACTCCCAGCGATACAGCTTGCCGCTCGGCATGCGCAGCCGGATGCAGGCGTGGTGCTTCAGCTCGTCGGGCGTCCTCGGCGCTTCGCGTCGCGCCAGGTAGGCCGGCGAGGCGACGGGAACGAAACGGACCTCGCCGCCGAACCGCACCGCGATCATGTCGCGCGGCACGCTCTCCCACAGCCTGACGCCGGCGTCGAAGCCGCAGGCGACGATGTCGACCAGCCGGCCCTCGGTCACCAGGTCCAGAGACATCGCGGGATGACGCGCGAGGAAGGTCGGGATCGCCGAGCCGAGCAGGGCGCGCGCCGCGGACTCGCCGGCGTTGATGCGCAGCGTGCCGCTGAGGCGCTGGCCGAGGTCGCTCGCCTCCTCCAGCGCCAGGTCGAGCTCCCGCAGCACCGGGTTGAGGCGTGCCGCCAGGCGCTCGCCGGCCTCGGTGGTCGACACGCTGCGCGTCGTGCGGTGCAGCAGGCGCAGGCCCATCGTGCGCTCCAGCGACTGCATCATGTGGCTGAGGGTGGAGGAGGACAGCCCGAGCTCGTCGGCGGCCTTGCGGAAGCTGCGATGCGCCGAGATGGCGGCGAAGGCGGTCAGGTCGCTGAGCGAGGGCTTGGCCATTGCTGGCAAATATGCAGCAGATCATCCGCGATCCAGCCTCTAATCGCAGCAGACCGGATGCGCCAGTTCATCCCCAGGGCGCCGCTCCCGGCCCCTCGAGGAGGTTCTGCGATGTCTAAGGCATGGTTCATCACCGGTACCTCGTCCGGCTTCGGACGCATCCTGACCGAGAAGCTGCTGGCACGCGGCGACCGCGTGACCGCGGCCCTGCGCCAGCCGGGCGCGCTGGACGAGGTGAAGGCGCGTCACGGCGACCGCCTGCGGATCGCGGCGCTCGACGTGACGCAGGGGCCCGCGGTACGCGAGGCGGTCGACCGGGCGTTCCGGGACATGGGCCGCATCGACGTGGTGGTGAACAACGCGGGCTACGGCCTGTTCGGGGCGGCGGAGGAGCTGACCGACGAGCAGATCGGCCACCAGCTCGACACCAACGTCGTCGGCTCGATCCGGGTGATACGCGCGGCCCTGCCGCACCTGCGCGCGCAGGGCGGCGGCCGCATCCTGCAGCTCTCCTCGGAGGGCGGCCAGATCACCTACCCGAACTTCAGCCTCTACCACGCCAGCAAGTGGGCGATCGAAGGCTTCGTCGAGTCGGTCGCCCAGGAGGTGGCGCCGTTCGGCATCGAGTTCACCATCGTCGAGCCAGGACCCGCCCGCACCAGCTTCCGCCAGGGCCTGGTCAGCCCGCCGCCGATGCAGGTCTACGACGAGACGCCGGCCGGCGCGGTGCGACGTGCCGTGGCGGCCGGCACGTTCGCGCTTCGCGGCGATCCCGAGAAGATGGTCGACGCCATGATCGCCTCCGTCGACCGGACCCCGGCGCCGAGGCGGCTGCTGCTGGGACGCGAGAGCTTCCAGCGGATTCGCGCTGCCCTCGTCGATCGGATCGCCGCCCTCGACGCCCAGAAGGAGGTCGCGCTGTCGACCGAGATCGATGGCTGACGCCGCGACGGGGCGCTCGCGCCTCTCGCACCAGGCCGGCTAGAACGACACCGCGGCCGGCTGCGTGACGCGCAGCACCGACAGGTCGCCGGTCAGGCGCCTCCAGGCCAGCCGGATCGCCTCGATCCTGCCGCGGTTCTCCGCCGTGTCCGGGTAGTCGATGACCAGGATCCTGGACCGCAGCCGCTCCGGTGCGGCCTCGCGCGGTCCCTGCCACTGCCCGTACGCGGCGACGACGCTGAGGCCGCCCGGGAAGCGCGGCGTCACCTCGCGGTCGAGGAAGCCGCGCCACGCGGCCTCGTCGATCCCCCGCGACGGCTGATTGGCGGGTCCGAGCCCGAAATACAGCCGCGTCTCGACCCAGCCCTGCGCCCGGACGGGATGCACCCGATCGTCCGGCGCCGCGCCGCAGCCGCTCGGCAGAAGCTGCAGCAGTGCCAGCAGCGGCAGGATCGTGCCGAGGCGGCGGCGTGCCGCGCGGAGGCTGCAGCTGCGCCGGGATGGCAGCGTCGGCGCTAACAAAAAAGCAGCTCACCGGCCCTGCGAGGCGCTAGGCTGCGGCGGGTGACGCCGGGATGGCAGGAAGACGTCATGGGCAGGTTGGGACGCGTTCTCCGGATCAAGCAGATTACGTCGGACATGGTGCGCGGGATGCCCAACACCGTGTTCGTCCTCGACGACAACATGCAGCGGATCAGCCCGAACAGCCAGGCCGCCGCGATGCGGGGCGAGCCCAACGTCGTCGGCATGCCGACGCGCTGGCACCTGGGGGCGGAACCGTCGGCCTTCTTCTCCGACGACGACTGGCGCTCCAACGGGATCTTCCAGACCGTCAGCGAGGCGTTCGACAGGATCGAGCGCGCGCTCATCGAGGGCAGGAACGTGGTGTTCCCGAGCGACGGGCTGGGCAACGGGACGACCGATCTGCGGCGGCGTGCGCCGCTGGTCCACGCCTTCATCTCGAGCCGCATCCTGGAGCTGGAAGCGGACTATTCCGGCTGAACGCGGCCGCCGCCAGCGGCTCCCGGCTGGCCCGGACGATGCGGCCGGTGCAGGCTGCCGTCTCGACCGCACGCGGTCGGATCGATCCTGCGACCCGGAAGGACGAACTTGCGACGCATCGCCCTCATGCTCGGCGTAGCCGGGCTCGTCGCCACCCAGGCGCGCGCCGCGGACGATGACCTCGCCCGCCTCCGGCGGACCGCGGCGCACGTCGTCGTCACGCGCGACGACTGGGGGATCGCGCACGTCCACGGCCACAGCGACGCGCAGGCGGTGTTCGGCATGATCTACGCCCAGGCGGAAGACGATTTCGGGCGGATCGAGACCAACTACCTGACGGCGC
The DNA here is from genome assembly GCA_964245385.1 of uncultured Acetobacteraceae bacterium. Lineage (GTDB taxonomy): Bacteria > Pseudomonadota > Alphaproteobacteria > Acetobacterales > Acetobacteraceae > Lichenicoccus. The sequence goes on from CAXTNB010000131.1 coordinate 5,186, forward strand.
TGGGCCGGCTCAGCGAGGCCGAGGGCGAGCGCGCCCTCGCCCAGGACCTGCGGGCGAGGCTCTACGTCGATCCGGACGACCTGCGTGCCCGCTACGCGGGCAGCCCGGCCTGGCTCAGGGCGCTGATGGACGCCTGGGCGGACGGCCTGAACTACTACCTGGCGACGCACCGCGCGGTGACCCCCAAGGTGATCCGGCACTTCGAGCCATGGATGGCGCTCGCCTTCACCGAGGGCAGCATCGGCGGCGACATCGAGCGCATCCCGCTCGCCGGGCTCGCGCGCTTCTACGGGTTGCCGAAGTTCGCCCGGCTCGAGCCGGCGCGGGCGGTCGAGCCTCTCGAACCGACCGGCTCCAACGGCATCGCCGTCGCGCCGTCCAACACCAGGGACCACCACGCGCTGCTGCTGATCAACCCGCACACCTCGTTCTATTTCCGCGCCGAGCTGCAGATGAGCAGCGACGCCGGGCTCGACGCCTACGGCGCCGCGACCTGGGGTCAGTTCTTCATCTACCAGGGCTTCAACGACCGGGTCGGCTGGATGCATACCTCCAGCCACGCCGACGCCGTCGACCAGTTCGCCGAGACCATCGTCCGTCAGGGCGACCGGCTGTCCTGGCGCTACGGCGGCGCGTTGCGGCCGGTGCAGGCGTCGAAGGTCACGCTGTCGTACCGCACCGAGGGGGGCGGCCTCGGGTCGCGGAGCTTCATCGTCTACAGGACCGGGCACGGCCCGATCGTGGGCAGCACCGATGACGGCCGCTGGATCAGCGAGGCCATGATGTTCAGGCCGGTTGCGGCGCTGGAGCAGTCCTTCGGGCTGACCAAGGCGCGGGACTACCGCGCCTACATGAAGGTGATGGCGCTGAGGGCGAACACGTCCAACAACACGGTCTACGCCGACGCCGACGGCCACATCGCCTACCTGCATCCGCAGTTCATCCCGCGCCGCGACGACCGCATCGACTATCGCCGCCCGGTGGACGGCGCCGATCCGGGCACCGACTGGCACGGCCTGCACGCGCTGGACGAGGTGCCGCACCTGCTCGATCCGAGCACCGGCTGGATCCAGAACACCAACGACTGGCCGTACTCGGCGTCGGGACCGGCGAGCCCGCGACGCGCCGACTTCCCCCGCTACATGGACGAGTACGGCGAGAACGTGCGCGGCCTGCACGCGGTGGCGCTGCTGCGTGGCAGGACCGACTTCACCCTGCAGTCGCTGGTCGCGGCCGCCTACGATGCCGGCCAGCCCGGCTTCGACATCCTGATCCCCCGCCTGCTGGCCGCCTACGACCAGGCGTCGCCGCACGACCCGCTGCGGGCGCGGCTGGCCGAGCCGGTGGCGATGCTGCGCGGCTGGGATCGTCGCTGGTCGGCCGGCTCCGTCGCCACCAGCCTCGCGATATACTGGGGCGAAGCGCTGTGGCAGCAGGCCGGCGTGGCGCTGCCCGCCAACAGCCTGTCGGACTACGACGCCGTGCTGGCGCGCACCACCGCGATGCAGAAGCTGAGCGCGCTCGCGACCGCCTGCGACCGGCTCGTCCGGGACTTCGGCAGCTGGCGCACGCCGTGGGGACAGATCAACCGGTTCCAGCGACTCGACGATGCGCTGGAGCCGCGGTTCTCGGACGCGCTGCCCAGCCTGCCGGTCGGCTTCACCTCGGCGCAGTGGGGCTCGCTGGCGTCGATCGACGGACCGCGCCTGGCCGGGGTCAGGCGGCGCTACGGCGACGAGGGCAACAGCTTCGTGGCCGCGGTCGAGTTCGGCGACACGGTGAGGGCGGTGGCGGTCACCGCCGGCGGCGAGAGCGGCGATCCCGACGCGCTGCACTTCGACGACCAGGCGGTTCGCTACGCGACCGGCGCCCTGCGCGAGGTCTATTTCTATCCGGCCCAGCTGCTCCGCCACACCGAGCGACGCTACCATCCCGGCACGTCAGGCTGAGACGATCAGGCGCCAGAGCATGATCCGATCGCACAGGCTCGCGGATCGTGCTCGCGCCGGTCGTCTCGGCGAGCCTCCTTGCCCGATCAAAGGATTCCGCTCGACCGGATCATGCGCTCGTCGATCACCGCGGCGCGATCAGGTCCCGTCCGTGCAAGCCGGGCTTCGAAGGCCGATACCTGGCGAGAGAGGCCAGAACTCGTGCCGGTGCGGTGATCTGCCAGGACCTGCTGGCCTGCAGCGCGGCGATCGCGTCACGGC